>JAOZMQ010000303.1 GCA_029934195.1 Candidatus Cloacimonadota bacterium
AAAGTGCTGCAAAGGATGTAATTAGTCCAAAAATTGTACCTAACAATCCCATAAGAGTTGCTACTTGACCTATGATGTCAAACCAGAACAAATTTGCAGTAATTTTTGGAATCTGTTGCATAGTTGCTTCACCAAACCCATTTTCTAATGCATCTTTTAAATCTACACCCTTTTTCCCTGAATCTTTAGCATCTTTAAAAGAAACTAAGCCATTCCAAAAGATAAATCCCATTGTTTTCTTTTTGAAGCCTGCACAGACTTTAACTGCTTCAGCATATTGTTCATTCTTGATATAGCCTCTTAACTTAAAATAAAACTTTTGTGCATCAAATTTCTCTTTCACTGAGAGTTGGAAAAATTTAATTAATGCAAAGATAAGCATACCAACTAACATTAGTGACAAGACATTCATAAATTGACCACCGTCTTTATACAATTTTAACAAGTCAATCTTACCTGAACTAATTTTTTCTTCTGCAAACATTGTTGTAAATACTCCAACTATGACCAAAACCATAATAATTTTTTTTAAACTAAACTTCATTTTCTCCTCCCGAGATAATTTAATATAATAATTTATTTGCTTTTTTAAACTTTTCTAAAATTCCTTTACTCTTCCCAACATTTGACTTTGTTTCTTTTCGCTGTCTCGCAAAATTTGCATCTGGCTTTCTAATTTCAGCATGTACTATCTCTTCTTTACCTTCCAGTAATTTAAAAGATTTTTTATCAATTGGCTTCTTTGAAATCGAATCTTGTTTAGCTACACTTTCAGTATTTTGACAATATAAACCGACACTAAAAATTAAGCTAAATAATATTATTACCTTTCTCATTGCTCCTCCTAATTTATTCTTTCTGTTCTTTTTCTTGTTCAGGATCTTCAGAGTTATTCTGATTTTTTTTTACAAATTCTGAATTCTCATTTTCTAAAGAATCGTTTTGATCATTCTCATTGAGTTCATAATTTACTTTGTTTTCTTCTTCTTTTTTCACAGTATAAAACATCTCAAAACGAAAGGCTTTATCTTTTTTCGTACTTTTCACTTTTGCAATGATAGTGTTTTTGCCTTGCTTAAATAATTCAGTATCAACTTCAACCAGCATAATAGGAACTGCCTGATTTGTTGTAGTATCCAAAATTACTTGTTCATTATCAATAAATTTTTTACCATTTATCCACAATGAAGTATATTCATTACCAATCAATTTAATATCAGCACTCAATAATTCAACTTCAACTGGAAATGTTTTTGCAAAATACACTGTCTCAACATTCAAAGTATCATAATCAGATCCCCATATTGGTAATGCTTCTGATTTCTCCATATCGAAAATTTGAACATTAAAAAACATTGGATTACCTTTTACAGCATAATCCCAAGTTGAATCAGCTACTAAATTCGTTTCATCTAATTCTTCACGTGAAGTAACCCATGCATAATCTGAAACAATCATTCTTTTTTCAGTTGTTCTAAAATATTCAAGCGTTTCTTTATCATAATCATAAGACAACTCAAAAGTCTTAAGATCTGAGTCACTATTTGACAAAATTACAACAGAGTTCTCACCCTGAATTGCATATTTTGTTGTAAAGACATTATAATGATATAGAGTACCACTATCAGTTAGAATCGTATCCTTTATCGTAGATTCTTTATCAATTATCGAATTATTTATCATTAATTCAATTGGTTTAAGTGACACATAATTAAAATATACAACGTCTGGTTTGATCTCAAAATAAATATTCCTTTTCATATACGATTTAAATTGATTATCATTTCTAATAATTAAATTATTCTTTAGCAATTCTTGCTCTAAATTATTTTCAGAAACTGTCATTGGTATCCAAATGGAATCAACTTCTAACGCAGAATTTAACTCTTCTACAATATCAAAATTATTAATTGTCCAAAGTGAATCAACACTAATATGTTCGGTAATCAATGGTTTTGCAATTCCATATTGAAGAGCCTTTTCATAAGCAAATAGCATCCATTCATCTCTATCCTCTGTTTTCAAATAATATTCTTTATAGACGTGATTATAATAACTTTTGGTAAGATTAATAAATGACATTTTATACTTTATTGCTTCATTTCTGAAATAATTTGAAACTCTACGATAAGTAGCTTCTCCAAGCTCGTTTAAACTACCATATTCTTTAGATTGTGCAACATATTTTTTAAATTGAGAGTCAAAAACATCAGCACCTTTTTCATAACACTTGGCAACAAGAACAAATAACTTAGTTGATTGAGCCACGGTAATCTCATAATTCTCACCTTCGCTTAAAAGCGAGATCAATTCATCTTTATAATTGTTTGTCTTAGCCAATAATTTTTTATATCTCGGAACCATATTCTCTTTCCACTTTGTATTACTATTTACTCTAAATATAGATTGCGAAGATGCATTTAAGAATTCACTATCAATACGCTTCAATATTCGGTCATACTTCTTATGATATTTTATAAAATCATTAAAATAGCTAAATTGAGAATGAACAGACTCATTTACGACATTAAATCCATCATTAACATATTTAGATTCCAATGTTTTGTAATTTTTAATTTCTTTAAGCATTTCATCGTAATTTTTATCACTAAAAAGTTTCTCAATTTTTTGATACTCTACTAAAAGTTCTTCCTCCGCAATAACCGATAACAAGTCAATATTTGGATCTTTTCTTTTAAGATACTTTGCTAAACTTCTAAATTTTTTATCATTACCGTTATCTTTATAATAAGTAGCAACACTTACTAAGAATTGATTTGAGATCTCATGTGCTGGATAAAGTTTTTCAAAATCTTCCATTAATGCCATCTCTTTCTTTTTATTATTTAATTGCTTATACAGTGCAATAGCACGAAGATATAAGCTTTCTTTCTTTACATCTCCAAGATCATAATTCGCACTCTTCTTATGTAGTTCAAGATACATTTTTGCAGCTTTTTCCTTATCATTAAATCTTTCTCCTTCATAGAAACCTATAATATCAAGACGGATTTTAAAAGCTTCATTACTGCGAGGATATAAATCTACAAATTTATTTCTGATTTTCTCTCCTTGTTTAAAATCAACTAATAAACTATCTGCAATAGTCCAAGCTTTTACATACAAAGATAATTTAGTACTTTTCTCATTTTGATTTTTAGCTATATCTAAAATAAGGTTTATTGATTCTTGGTATTTTCCGGATAGATCATACATTTTAACAGCTTCTCTTTTATATGCAATATTTTGATTAACATCATTTTTGTTTTTCTCAGCTAACCGTAAATATTCTAAAGCTGCTTCTACATAACGACCTGTGTTTTTTAAAGTATCCGCATTTGCTTGTATCATACCGATAATATTGCTTTCAAACTGATTAATTTCATTTGTATCTTTTGAAACCTGTAAAGCTTTCTTATAAAGTTTTTCAGCAGCAATATAGTCTCCTTTTATACGGCTTATTTCTGCTAAATTACTAAATACAATTTTTTTGATATTTTTATCAATTTTTAAATCTAACAGATATTTATAGCCATTTGAAGCTTGCTCATATTCTTCATTACTGAAATAAATTTGTGTTCTAATATAAACAATTCTTATAAGTTCAGTTTCTTTCTCCTTTACTTTATATTTTTTATTAAGGAGTAATTCCTGATAATCATTAATTGCGGTAATAAATAATGAATCTAAAGATTTTTTTGAGAACTCAATATTATTTAGTTTATCAACATAAGAAGAAGTTTTTACAGATTCACGTAAAGAGTTATAGATTGATTCTTTACAATTAAACACAAGAGCCTTATTATCTAATAATTTTTTATTATTCGGATATTTTGAATTAAAATCATTAATATAATCAATAGCCTTAAAATAATCAATGACTTTTTTCGAGTTTTCGGCAAGAATTAGTCTAGCATTTAAAAGATTATATCTTTCATCTTCTATCCATTTCTTACCTTTCTCATCCATAAATTCTTCATATTGAGTATAATCATTACAAATAGTCTCGACCTTAGTTATATTTTCAATATTTATGTTTTTAGCCATTGCATTTACAAAACGAGGTTCAACTTGTTCATAAGCATTTTTAATAATCGCAATTTGTTCACCAGCTCCATCTAAATCGTGATTATTTATATACCATTCTGAATCTACTTTAAACGAAGTAACCAATCGAATCATTTCATCTATAACACTGCTCTCCAGGTCATTATCTCTAATCCTATCCGGATATCTTTTATATACAGTTATTATTGAATCAATATATGTCGGG
>JAOZMQ010000304.1 GCA_029934195.1 Candidatus Cloacimonadota bacterium
GTGTAGCACAACTTGCCAAGTTGTTAATTAAAACAAGTATCTTGCTTGTTAAGGATAAAACATGCAATTTAAATTATTTGTAATTTCCGAGAATTCAGAAAACAAATAGCTACAGATGAAGCAATTCCGGCGTTTGCAGTTTTTACGGATAAAGAACTTTCTGCTATCGCAAAATTAACAGAATATACAGAAAGCAATATGAAGAAAATTAAAGAAATTGGAGAAAAGAAAACTTAAAAGTATGGTAAAAAAAATAATTGAAATGATAAGTGAAGAGATTAAGAAAAAGGAAAAGCAACAATAATTGTAAATGATTAATTTTGAGAGAAAAATTAGAGCAAAAAAAGGAGTTTTAAAATGCAAACAATAACAATCAATCTGAATAATGAAACAATAGCAGAGAAAGTTTTCTGGCTTTTAAAGCACTTTGAAAATGATGGTTTAGAGATAATAGCAAAAGAAGATTTGGAGGATTTAAAGTTTTTAAAAGCTACTAGAAATGAGGAAAGCATATCTTTTGACGAGTATTTGAAAAATGAAAATTAATATTCGTAAAAGTGCTATCAAAGATTTGAACAAAATAGCGAAAGAAAAGAGAGAAGTAAATCATTCTAAAATTTTTGAATTAACAGAATTTCCAAATCTTTCCAACATAAAAAAACTAACTCATTTTGAACCGGCATATAGGCTTAGAGTTGGTGATTATCGAATATTATTTGATGTCTCTGATAATCAAATTGTAATTGGTAGAATTTTGCACAGAAAGGATAGTTATAAAATATAGTTAGTACTTGAACTAATACAATCTGGCAGATTGTTTTACGAGAAATGTAGCACAACTTGCCAAGTTGTGAAATATAAGAAACAACTTAGCAAGTTGTTCTACGATAGGAGCAAATGAATAACTTAGATTACAAAGGATATTACAAAAGAAATTTACCGCATATTCAGTCAGAGGGTAATATTTATGCTATTTCCTTTCGATTGGCATTTTCGTTACCGGTGATAATTCTTGAGAAGTTAAAATCTGATAAGAAAAGTTTTGGTGAAAATTGTCTAGAAATGAAAGGAGAAAAACTTAGGTTGTTTAAACTGGAATTTTCAAAAAAATATTACGAAAGTTTTGACAATTTACTTGGAAAATATAATGACTCTCCCACTTGGTTACTTTCCGATAAAGTTACAGAGATAATAGTAGATTCTCTTCATTATTGGAGTGATAAACGGTATGATTTATATTGTTATTGTATAATGCCAAATCATGTTCATTTATTAATAAAACCTTATCGGAAAAATGAAAATAATTATTATTCTCTATCTGAAATATTGTTTTCAATTAAGCGATTTACTGCTGGAAAATGTAATGAATTATTAAAAAGAAAAGGTCCATTTTGGCAACATGAACATTATGACCATGTTATTCGAGATATTAAAGATTTCAATTATCAATTGTTGTATGTATTAGAAAATCCTGTAAAAGTAAATTTGGTCTCGGAATGGAATGAATGGAAATATACTTATCTTAATGAAGATTTACGTAAACTTACGTAGCACAACTTGCCAAGTTGTTAATTAAAACAATCTAACAGATTGTTCTACGAGGAATGTAGCACAACTTGCCAAGTTGTGAAATATAAGAAACAACTTAGCAAGTTGTTCTACGGATAAAGGAGTATCTAAAATGGAAAAGAAAATTATTTTTTTACTGTTCGTATTAATCGCTTCATTAAATGCGATAACGATTACTCAACTAATCAAAATGCAAAATAGTGGCGAACTAATTGTAGGGAAAGGAACAGCCAAAACAGAAATGGAAGCAGATAAATTTGCCCTTCAAAATCTTGCTTCCCAAATAATGGTTCAAGTTAAAAGCAGTTTTGTAGATGTTGCTCGGGAAGAGAATTCAAAGGTGGATGAATATTGCGAAAGTATCGTTAAAACATTTTCTGATATTCAATTGAGTAATGCAAAGAAAATTTCCGATCCGTCTTCAACAAAAGACAACCACATTATTTATCGTTTTATCACACCGGAAGATAAAAATAAAATATTCTCTACTCGAAAAACACAAATTCTTTCTCTTGTTGCCGAAGGTGAAATTGCAGAAAGCAACAATAATGCTGTTGATGCAATCCGTAACTATTATTGGGCTTTGATGTTGTTAAAAACTCATCCTGATCATAAAACAATTTCCTATTATTTCAATAACAAAGAACGAGTTTTGAATATTGCACTTATCAATCAAATAGAAATAATTCTCTCAAATATCAAAATAGAAATATCTTCTTTCAATGATGCAAAAGATTCAAATTGTTATGATATTGTGCTGAATGCAACTTATAAAGGAATTCCTGCAGATGGTATTTTAATTAAATATAAAGACGGCTATAATTGGTCAGATTTTGAACGATGGACAGATGGAAAAGGATTTGTCAGTATAAAAAAATCAATGACAGAAACAATGAATTTTATCGAATTAGAAATTGATTGCAGTTTCTCGCAACACGGTTTTAATGGTGAAATAAAAAATACTCTATCCTCAATGAAACCACGAAAATTCAATAACAGCAGTAAAAAATGTGAATTTGAAAAAAAGAAAGCAAATCAAGTTTATTTAAAAAAAACTATTGTTTCTTATGATTCAGAAATATCTCAGAATAAACAATTGGCTTTGGAAAAGGTCATTTCGGCAATTTCAAATAAAGATCTGGGATCTTCCCGCAAATATTTCACAGCGAAAGGTTTTCGAGATTTCAATGCTCTTATCGGTTATGGTAATGCAACAATATTACCGGAAAAGATTGTTCTGAAAATGCTGAAAATTGGTGAATTGAGTGTTTTGCGAAGCATTCCTGTAAAATTTGATTTCCAATCTTCTAATGAAAACTTTACAGAAAAAGTAAATCTTGTATTTGATGAAAATGAAAAAATTGATGGAATTACTTTTGCTCTTTCAGATGCTTCAATAAAAGATATAATGTCGAAAGATTATGCAACTGAAGAAGAAAAAGCTTTGATTGTAAATTTTATTGAACAATACAAAACCGCATATTGTCTCAAAGATCTTGATTTCATCGAAGATATTTTTAGTGATGATGCTTTGATAATTGTAGGAAAGGTCATCGAACGAAAACAGGATGAATATTCGGACAAACTTTTTCAACAACTTGGCGATGATTTAATTGAATATATAACCTTGAGTAAGGGTGAATATGTCGAACGATTACAAAATCAATTTCAGAAAAAGGAATTTATCAATGTAAGATTCTCTGACAACAAAATTGATCGTGTAGCCGGAGCAGGTAAAAATGTTTTTGGAATTCAAATTGGGCAATATTATTATTCCTCAAATTATCGAGATAAAGGCTATTTATTCTTGATGTTCGATTTGGAAAATATTAAAAAACCTAAAATAATGGTTCGTTCTTGGCAACCAAAAAAAGCAGAAGATGGATCAATTATTGGGTTATCTAATTTTCAATTTGAATAGATGTGAATTTGAAGATAAAAAGCGGTGGATAACACAGCAATTGAATCTATTCAATTTTTTGTTTGCAGTTTTACATAGAAATTTGTCAGCTTCACAATGTTAATAGTTGATGATTTTCATTTATTTAATAATATAAATTTTGAGTATTGAAAACTTTAAAAAAAAATGGAGGTTAAAATGAAAACTCTTTTAACGCTTGTAGTTGTAGCAGTAATATTACTTGCTACAGCATGCACAAAATCTGTAGAAGGTAAATTATCTGAAGAAGAAAGTTACGGGAATCAACGTGAAAATGTACAAATCCCAGAGACTGATGAGTATGAAAAAGTCGTAATCAATCCGATAGTTTTTGTTAAAGGATGGAAATATCCTGTTTCAGGAACAATTGAGTACTGGCAGAATGGGAAATTGGTTGCAACCATTGATTATGGCACAGGAGAATTAGATTCTTTTGCTACTAAAACCATAAATGGTGAAGTATATGAATTTGATTTAACCGAAATGAAAAAAGCTTATGTAAAAGTAATCACAAATCCAATTGTGAAAGTGGAAGGTTGGGATTATCCTGTCGCTGGAACAATCGAGTATTACAAAGAAGAAACTCTTGTTGCCACAGTTGATTACGGCAACGGAGAATTGGATTCAATTGGAACAAAAGTGACTCCTAAAGGAACTTACACTTTTGATATGAGTGAAGGTAAATAATCAAGAAAAAAGCGAGGCAAACAAGAAATTTTAATTTAAAAATATTTGGATTATCATTTCTTTTTGCTTTGC
>JAOZMQ010000305.1 GCA_029934195.1 Candidatus Cloacimonadota bacterium
TTAGTTTCCGTTCAGATACTAAATAGAGAATTAGTTTGCTATTCCCAAAGATCTTTTCCTCCAAGTTCAAGAAAAATTAAATATAGCCTTAAATCTAATTCGACTTCATTATAGAATGGCATCATATTTAAGCATAGTTTATAGAAGAATTTATTATGGGATTTTTCTTTAATATGTGCTAATTCGTGGACAGAGATACATTTCAAAAATTCAAAGGGCATTTTTTTAAACTCAATAGCAATTAAGATTTCTGTATGTTTTGTCAATTTGTTTCCATGATTTCGATAATGAGTTGTGTGTAATCCAAGAGCCTGTTTTTCCAAAATAATTTTGTTATCATATTTAATGGTTTTTAGTGGATCACTTCTTTTTAAATGTCTTTTTTTTAATGATTGGATGAATTTATATAATTGGTCATCATTTTTTATATTGTGATTAAGAGGGTATTTGTATTTGAGATATTCTTCTAATTTCTTTTCAGCAAATAAACCTTTAATTGATTTAAAAAATTCCTCATCACTATCAGAAAAATACTTTTTTACTAAATCAGCAAGCATTGTAACCTCATTATCTCTTTGGTTCCTATAACTTTTCTAATAATTTAATTTGTTATGGTGTCAAATAAAATTGATAATATGAATTATGCAATACATTTTTATATTTTTATAGTTTTTTCTTCCACGGATTAATCCACAATTCCAGTTTCTTTTTAACAACATAATTTTCCTTGACATGATTATTAATAAGCAATCATTTAATTTTTTCAATTAATATGAAGTTAAAATACTCTTTCAAAAAGGATAAAAAATGTTAAAAGATTATTTAAGATACAAAAAGAAGATAGCTTTTTTCTCAGTTACTTTCTTAGTTTTAACAATACTAATTATGACTTTTATTATTCATAAAAACAACATGTCCTTTATAGAAAAGGAAAAGAAAGAGCTCAGTATATTAGTATCAGAAGTAAATTCATCATCATTAAATAAAATTTCTAATGCTGTTAAAATAATCTCAAAATTTTCTTGCGTCTTTGATGTCCTCACTTCTCAAACAAAAGATGATAATCCAGCTATTGATCAGGTACTAACTTCTAATAGAAAACTATTGGAAGCTTCTATTATATATATAATTAATCCTATCGGAACTGTTGTTTCTTGCACTGAGTATTCAGGAAGCAAGCGACTTACAGGGAAAAATTATAAATTTCGTCCGTATTTTTATGAAGCAATGACAGGCAAAGATGTAATATACCCAGCTTTGGGAGTAACTACCCATAAAAGAGGTTTATATTTTTCTGCTCCAGTAATTGATAATGACAATACTATTATTGGGGTTGTTGTTATAAAATATGGCTTGGAGAAAATTGATAAGTTAATAAAAAATGTAGAAAATCCTTTAGTCTTATCGGTTTCTAATGGTATCATTTTCTCCTCCAATAAGCCGGAATGGATGTATAAATCTATTTCTCCATTATCTAATGAAACTATTAATTCCATAGAAAAAACAAAACAATTTTCAAATCATAAGATTACCGGTTTACCTTTTGAAATAGGTTCGTCGATGGTAAATGTTAATGGTGATAAATTTACTGTATTGCAAAAAAAAGTTGGTTTCAAGGATTGGAAATTATTATTATTTTATCCAAAACCTAAAATTCCTTCAAAAGAACTTAGCGTTTTGTTCTTGTTTTTTATTATCATAACTTTGATCTTTTTCTTATATCTCAATGTAAAAATCAAAAATTCTAAAGTAGAAGAATCATTACATGAAACAAAATTAAGTAAAGACAAGATTCAAAAACAAAGTAAATTTATATTGGAAAATCTTCCGATTTGTGTTCTTGCTTTTGATGAAAATGAAAAATTCGTAGGAGCAAACAAAAAAGCTATCTCTCTTCTTGAAATAACATCTTTGAGCGAAATTAAAAATCAGCATAGTAGTTATTTTTTCAAAGAACCTATAAATTTTGAGCAGAATGGAAATTCAATAGATATTCGAGATGAAATAATAACAAAAACAGGTAAGAAAAAACCTATTCTCAGGTCAACCTTGAAATCCTCATTTGGAGAAAATATTGCCTTCATTGTAACTTTTTATGACATCTCTAAACGCATCCAATCCGAGAACGAAATGAATGAATTAAACAGCGTTCTTGTAAATCAAATAGCTATTGCTAATTCTATGGCTGCTCAAGCTGAAATGGGAAATATTTCAAAAAGTGAATTTCTTGCCAATATGTCACATGAAATCCGTACTCCAATGAATGGTGTAATCGGAATGACTGAAATATTATTAAATTCAGGTCTTAACATTGAACAACAAAATTATGCCAATACAATTATGAGAAGTGCAAATTCTCTTTTGACAATCATTAATGATATTCTTGATTTTTCAAAAATTGAAGCCGGAAAATTGGATCTTGAAGAAATCGATTTTGATTTTAAAAAACTTTTCAAAGATTTTTCCAACACAATGGCATTTAAAACAGATAAAAAAAATCTTGAATTCTTGTGTTCTATTGCACCAGAAGTGCCACAGTTTGTTAAAGGTGATCCTGTAAGATTACAACAAATTTTGACAAATTTAACGGGTAACGCCATTAAATTTACTGAAAAAGGAGAAATTTCTGTTTATTGTAGTCTTGAGAAAAAAATGACCGATGCTTATAAATTGAAATTTTATGTAAAGGATACTGGTATCGGAATTGCACCAAGAAATCAGAATAAACTCTTTAATAAATTTACACAAGCTGATGGATCTACAACAAGAAAATTCGGCGGTACAGGATTGGGACTTGCCATCTCTAAACAGCTTTCGGAATTAATGGGTGGTGAGATTGGAATTAATAGCGTTGAAGGCATAGGCTCTACTTTTTGGTTCACAATAGTATTGAAAAAATCTATTAAGCAACCACAACAATTGACTTTTGCTAAATTAGAAAATTTAAAAGTACTTGTTATCGATGATAATCAAACGAACCTTGAAATTGTTGGCAGTTTGCTAAATAAAATTAATATCAATTATACTCTTTCTTTAACAGGCACAGAAGGAATAGAAATTCTAAAAGAAGCATCTAACAAGAATCTTCCTTTTGATATTGTTTTACTTGACATGCAAATGCCAGAAATGGATGGAATTACTGTTTGTAGGAAAATAAAACAAATAGAAGAAATTAGTAAAACTCAAGTTATCCTATTAACATCAATAAGTAACTATGGAAACAGTAAAAAATATAAAAAAATTGGGTTTGACGGGTTCTTATCTAAACCGATACATCAAGAAGATTTATATGCGTGCATATCGTTAGTTATGGGACTTTCGCAAAAACAAAATAGTCAAATAGAAGAAGCTCCACTAATTTCTTGCCATATTATTAACCAACACAAAGAAGAAATTAAAAAGATTCTACTCGTTGAAGATAATGAAACAAATCAGACTGTAGCCAAATTTATCTTAAAAAAACTCGGTTATGAAAATATTAGTATTGCTATTAATGGACTCGAAGCGATTAAAAAAATTCAGAACAAAGACTATGATTTAGTCTTTATGGATATGCAAATGCCGGTTATGGGAGGCATCGAAGCAACAAAAAAAATTCGAGAATTCAATCAGAAAATTCCTATAATAGCAATGACTGCTAATGCAATGCAAGAAGATAAAGAAGAATGTTTAAATGCCGGAATGAATGATTATATTTCCAAACCTATTGATTTCAAATTACTAAAAGTTCTTTTAAAAAAATGGCTAAACTTAAGAATTGAATATAATAATAATAAGTCAAATTCAGGTAAACAAATATCGAAACAGGATTCACATAAATCTCCAATATTTAATAAAAAAGACCTTATGTTACGCCTTATGGGAGATAAAGATTTAGCAATTGAAATAGCAAAAAGTTATATCAAAGATGCTAAAAAACAAATTGCAAAATTAAATACTTCTTTAAAAAATCAAGATATGGAAAATATAGTTCTATTATCACATTCTATAAAAGGAGCAAGCTCAAATCTTAGTGGTGAACGCTTAGCAGAAATTGCAGCCAAAATCGAAATTGCTGGACGAAATAATTTCATTGAAACAGCAAGGAAATATTTCCCGAGTTTGGAAGACGAACTTAACAAATTACTTAAAGAACTAACAGAATTTATTAACAATTGATATTGTTCTATGAAATAAGTGTTTTCTTTCTCGCATAAAAAGAAATTCAGAACTCCTGACCTCATAGATTTTAAAATGACCCCAGTTTTTAAAATAGTCT
>JAOZMQ010000306.1 GCA_029934195.1 Candidatus Cloacimonadota bacterium
TGCCGAAAAACTTTTAGCGCTTCTCAAAAGCGACATGACCCCTGCCAGCGAAACCCTGATGCAGGTGACAGGAATCCGGGCGCAGAAATAGGAGGCGGAAATGACCGTTCAGAGTGTTAAAAAATTTATCGCTTACCAGAAGCCCCGAAAAACTTCGAGCACCTCGCCGACCCCTGCCCCTTGACTCCTGAAAGGACCCCACAATGATCCCCGACCTACAATCCAGTCTCATCTGCGACGACGTCCGCCAAGAGCGCAACGGCAAATTTATGCTCATCGGCCTCTTCGATGCCATTCACACCGAAACGTTTCCGAGCACCTTCGCGAAACTCTGCATCGTCACCCGCTGGTGCAGTGGCGAAGGAACCTTCACGCAACGCTCGCGAATTATGCAACCCGACCAGCACACGGTGCTCGCCGAAGGCAAAGATGTGCAAGTACAGCTTCCCACATCCGAAGCCGCCGCCACCAGCGTCGAGGTATTCATCAACGTCGCTTTTCCAAAGGTTGGAACCTACTGGGTGGAGATCCTACTCGATGGCAACCTTAAAATCCGCTACCCGCTACGAGTCAACCAACTCCAAAGGAAATAAATCATGAAAAACAATCAATTGTTCGTACTGGATCTGCTGTTTATTTTTACGGCGTTGTGGAGTTGGGCTGAAGACTGGCCGATGTATATGAAGGATCTGGACCGCACGGCGGTCAGCGGCGAAACGCTCTCGTTGGCCTCCACCCCGCACTGGGTCTATCAGGCCGCGCATCCGCCCGCGCCGGCGTTTCGCTGGGGGGAGATTGTCGGCGAAGACAAACGGCGTGGCGGCGAAAAAATCGGAAACGTGCTGACCGAGCAGTTTCAATATGATTTTTCCTACTCACCGGTGATCGCAAACGGGAAACTCTATTTCGGCTCGTCAACAGAAGATTCGCTGGTTTGCTTAGACGCGGAGACTGGCGTCCCGGCGTGGTCGTTCCCGACCGAAGGCGCAGTGCGGCTCGCGCCGACAGTGGTGAACAATAAGGTTTATTTCGGATCGGACGACGGGTTCGCCTATTGCCTGAACGCCTCCTCGGGCGCGTTGCTTTGGAAGGTGAATACGGCGGCGGAAAACCGGCGGGTGGTTTTCAACGGAAGAATGGTCTCTTTGCGGGCTGTTCGATCGGGGGTTGCGGTGGAGGATGGCGTCGCATACTTTGCCGCCGGGGTGTTTCCATCGGATGGGAAAACCCTGCTGGTTGCCGCAGACGCGGAGACCGGCGCGATTGTGTGGGAAGCAGACTCCACATTACAGGCACTCGGCGCGCTGCATGTCGGCGATACCTATCTAACCGTACCGGCCGGCCGAACGCTTCCGTTCCAGTATGCCAAGGCGGACGGAAGCGAGCGATACCCGATCGCGGGAAGCCTGTCGAATTTTAAACACAGAACGCTTCCGAGAATTTACGGAGGACTCCCCCGGGAAGTGGATGGAATGACGCTGTACGGCCCCACGGAATACGGGGG
Organism: Candidatus Cloacimonadota bacterium; assembly: GCA_029934195.1. Lineage (GTDB taxonomy): Bacteria > Cloacimonadota > Cloacimonadia > Cloacimonadales > JAOZMQ01 > JAOZMQ01. The sequence goes on from JAOZMQ010000306.1 coordinate 1,505, forward strand.
CATTGCGGTGGATTTGGATGATACGGTGGACTCCTTTTTTCCACCCGTAAGCGACTCAACGGCAAACAGCATCACGGATGCCACAAAAGCCTTTAAAGGTCTTCGCCTTTTGAACGGGACGTCTTCTTATTTCCTGCTTCGCGACGACCTGATTCTTTCGGTTGAAAAAGCCGCGTTTCATACGGCTCTGATCGACGACCCGTATGATAGCCGGCATAGCGGCTCTGTCTTTACAGACATCTCGTCGAGCAAGCTGGGCGGCTCTGTGCTGTGGGAAAACCCAAATCAGGATAAGGTGGTCTCGCTGATCCGGACGGAAAACATGCTGATCGGCGGAGGTGAGAATGCGGTGATTGCGTGGAATCTCTCAACGGGCGCGGAGATTTGGCGGGCGGATGTGGTTGGAACGGCTTGGGAATTGGCGGTCGCGGACCAAAAACTCTACGCCTCAACGGATGAAGGATATATCTACTGTTTTTCCGAAACGCCGGCCGGAACAGTCATCGCCAACCCCGTCACCCCCGCCGAAACGTCTCCTGAAACCGAAGCCCTTCTCGCTGAAATCATTTCTCAATCGGAAATGTTTTGCAACGATACTCAGGGGTTCTGTCTGGTGCTGGGTGCCGGGAACGGAGAGCTTCTTCATCGGCTAGTCGAAGAAACCCGCTTTATGGTCATTTGTCTGGAGGGGAACTCGGAGACGCTGAACACCATACGGACTCAGTTGTCGGAAGCGGGAGTGTATGGCGAGCGGCTGGTTCTCCAGAAAATCGACGCGTTGAATAACGCGGAGTATCCCGCAAATTTCGCCAACATCGTAGTCCTGAACGGAGAAACCGCGTTTTCTCAGGATGAACTCTACCGATGCCTCCATCCGTATGGCGGTGTCATGATTCGAGAGGTCAACACGGGCTATGAAGTCATTTCGAAAAATGCGCCCCCCGGTGCGGGAGAATGGACACACATATACGCAAACCCGGCAAACACGGTTTCCAGCGACGACGAAATATTAACGTCACAATTCGAGCTGCAATGGCTCGGAGGTCCCGGTCTGGAAAAACACTGGGGGTACCACAACAACATCGCCGGACCCTTGTTTAAAGACGGACGCATGTATATCCCGGGTGAAAACCTGCTTTCCGTTTACGACGCCTACAACGGAACGCAACTCTGGGAAAAAGAAATCCCCGGCTTTCATAAACCAGGCGTTCCGTCCAACGTCGGCCCGATCTGCCTGGGAACCAGCCATGTGTTTGTCACCTCGGGAACGGACTGTTTAGTTCTGGATCCAAGAACCGGAACCGAAATAAACTCTCTTTCCGTTAGCCCCGATGGGTGGGGATACGTTGCAAGCAGCGACGGGTTGCTTCTCGGCACATCGCAGAGTGACGATGCACATACGGGGAATTATCTACGAACCACAATGTCCGGATGGGGAAATCCCGTTGCTCACGTGATGGGCAACCAGCTGTTTGCATACAACGAAGAAACCTGGCAGCCGGTCTGGACCTATACCCCATCGAGTCCAAATAAAATACTGAACTCGTCGCTGTGTATCGGGGGCGAAAAAGCCTTCTTTTTAGAGGGTGTCGTGACATCGATGAATCAGGGACGGGTCTTGCTGAGCAACTTCTCGGACACGAGCGGAAACGATGTGTCGGTCATCTGCCTAAACGTGCATACGGGGGAAGAAGTGTGGAGGACCCCCTTTACCAGCGATGCAAAATCCTGCGCCTTCATTCTATACAAAAGCAACACCGTCGTCCTCGTCTCCGTTCGAGAGGTGACTAGCCGCGACCCGTTCTATGATCTGGTTGCCTTGAACGCGAATACAGGCGAAGAACGGTGGTCCGATACCATCGAACGAACAGGAGCTTCGCACAACGCGGACATTCGCCACCCCACGATCCTTCACGATAAAATCTACATCTCCAGTGCCCCTACGGGGGACAACATTGAGACCATTGATCTGGCCACCGGCGCGAACGAAACCAATCCGAATTTCCATCGGGGCAAAAACTGCAACCTGTTGATGGGCGCGGCCAACGGCCTGTACGGACACAGTGGAAGCTGCGCCTTCATGGATCCGAAAAATGGAGTCCATATCGAAATTGCCAGCGAGATACGAACCCGCTGCTGGATTGGAATGATTCCCGCCGGCGGACTCGTGATGATGCCGGAGGGCGGAACGGGCTGCCTTTGCACCTACCCGTTGAAACACACCATTGTGGTGGCGCCGAAAACAGAAGCCGGAGCTGCGGTACAGGACGCTGACAGCGATGGTCTTCCCGACTGGTGGGAGAAGCACTACTTCGGAGACACGACATCTGCCGATGCCTCGGCAATCTGCTCCAACGGAGTGAACACGCTCCTCGAAGCCTATACTGCCGTAATCAGCCCAACCGATCCCGATGCGCAGTTTTCGATTTCCGAGCTTCAACAAAACCATTCCGAAATCGTTTTGCGTTGGCCCAGCATTCCGGGGCGGGTCTGCAATGTCTACTGGTCAACCAATCTCGCAAACGGTTTCCAACTATTGGAAAGCAACATCACCGCCACCAGCTATTCCGACACCAATTTTGTTAACAAAGGAGCTGGGTTTTATAAAATTGAAATAAAATAAATCGCCACCAAACAAAAAAATAAGGAAATCATGCATAAATGTTGACACCTTCGCCCTTCTAACCTACCTTCTCCCGTCTTTGATTTTAGCGAGGAAATTTCTATGGAAGCATATGCAGT
>JAOZMQ010000307.1 GCA_029934195.1 Candidatus Cloacimonadota bacterium
ATATAAATATTTTTCATCAAAAGTGTACTTAGTTTATACCAAAGTTACCCGATAATCAATAAAAGAGCTGAAAATTATCAGTGATAAAAATCTCCAATTCCACCACCCGTAGAAAAAATAACTTGCTATTACAAGTAATATGTTTTGAATTTTTAAATTATTTTTCGCAATGAACCAATATAGGATAAAAATTATTGGTAAAAATATTGCAAATTCTATTGAGTTAAATAACATTGATTTTTATCTTTTGTTAATTCTGGATTGCTTATATCGGAAATGGGCTGGTGGCGTTTTTTTTGTGTTTTTGCGTAGCGATAGCAAGCAAAACACAAAAAAAATGACAACCAGCCCAATGATAAGAGCATTATTTTTCTTCGTTAGTAAAGTCTAAAATAATGTGGTATAGGTGAAATTTTTTATCTTTTTTTGAGATGAAATTTTTTCTTTTATGTATAGTTTCAAAAGTATTACTATTCTCCGCAATAGAATTAATAATAATCTTATTATCAGCAAGTTGTCCTAGTCCGTTTTTATATACATTTTCAATTTTATCAATTAATTTTGTTTTCAAATTGTTGTTTTTACCGACAATAAAGCCAAGCATTCCGCCAAAATTAAATTCAAACGCATATTTCCCCGTAAAAAAACGATACATTCCGCCATCTTTTTTGGTTTGATTGTAAACATATTCATTTATAGAAGCTGATTGAGATTGACTTTTTATTTCACCAAGATTTTTGGCTTCAAATACAAAATATTTATCCCAATCGCTGTGCTGAAATTTCAAATCATAAAAACCCTTTAAACTATTCGATTTTGGTTCAAGATTTAGAATAATTCGCCAAATAGCTATTTGCTTATCTGTTTTTTTTGCTTTTTTATACCAAGTGTAGATATGATTTTTTATAAGTTCTTCTACTTGTGAATGTTGTTTTTTTAATTCTTCTTGAACTAAATTTATGATTTTTTCTTTGTCTATACTATTGTATTTTAGTATGATATGAAATATGTAATTTATCCAATCAGCATCAGACAGCTGTTGCTTTTCAATAGAACTGTCGGGTATTATTTTTGTTTTCGGTAATTTTATATATTCTTTCATTTTGCTATTAATTTTAGAATATTTTTACCGTCTTCGTATGCCTTTGTTTCCGACCAATTTTTAAATTTGTTACTTTTGATTATATAAATACAATCTTTTGTAATTATTTTTTCACGTAAAACAAGAAAATTTTCTTTTGTATTTTTTAGAATTTCTTCGCTGATAATGTAATTCAGTGTTTTTTTTGCTGTTGGGTATTCTCTTTCTTTGTTATTAAAATAAATTGCAACAACCGACAAATCAAAACCAAATTTATCATCAGGATAATATTCGATTATTGGCTTATTTTTAAAATACATTTCAAGCGTATAGAGTAAAGTTTCTTTATAATTTTTAAAATCAATTTGTTGTTTGTCTTCTGTGAAAAAATCTTTAATTCTTTGACGTTCAAGGTAGTCTAAATCGTATAAATCATAAATTAATTCGTTTAAATTATCTTTTGTTTCGCCTTCGTATTTTAATTTTCCTTCTGTTAGTTGTTTACTTATTTCCGAAATTTCGGAAACTAATTTTTCGTCTAATTCTTTGGGGATTGGAATGTTTTTTATTGCATTATAACCAATTTTGGGATATGAACTGGTGCTTCTTTTTCTATGAACAAGGTTTATGAAATAATTAATTATATCAGAATTTATAATAGCAGTAAATAAATCATACAAATTAGTATTTAAAAATATTGCATAAACATCAAAATTATAATATAATTTTTCCCTACTATAAAATGCTTTTAAATTACTGCCAACTCTATTAATTAAAATTTTTTCTCCTTCATAAATAGAGGCATTCCTAATTCTGTGAAAATTAGAAATATTCCCTAAAAATATTTCTGGGTTCAATATATGAAAATGCAATAAATTTTTTGGTAAAATTAAAGGAATATTAAAAGAATTCTCTTTTTTATTACGAGTATATTTTGTTTTAAATATCTTAGAATATTTTTTTCTTTTTTCTTTTTTTAAAGTTTTCCAACCATTTTCAGATAAATTAAACTCTTCTATTACTTGCTCTTTTCCTACGATTTGAATACCATTATATATTTTATCTTTTGTATTTCTTATTTGAAACAAAAACTCTTCTAATTTCCTTTGATTTGATAATTTTTCAATTAACTGTAAATCAAATTCATTTCCAATCAATAAATCACGTAAAATAATTTCATTATTTGAAATGTCTTTTTGTTTAATATCAATTCTTTTATCTTCCTGAATTACAAGTAATTTAAAAGTCTCTGAGAATAATTCTAAATCAACAGGATAATATTTTATTGAATTATTTTTTTGCTCTTTATTGTTAAATATTGCAACAATAACGCTTTCTTTCGCTTTTTTGAATAATATTTTTTTTACTCTCGAAAGTTCGTAGAAATTCTCTATTTGATAATTTTCAAAGAAGAAATTTTGGAATTTTTTAGATTTTTCATTATAAAAATTAGAGCTATTCAACACAAAGCCAAATTTTGTATTTTTATTTGCCCAATCTTTAATTTTCAGCATAAATGCCTGTGAAATTTGATTATGCCCAATAATATCTTTTGCTTTTATAATTTCTGTATTTATCTTAATTTGATAATTATTTATAAAATTAATTTCGTCTGCATCAGATTTTATTTGCAAAAATGGCGGATTGCCCACAATATAATCAAATGTTTGACTATGAAAATGTTTTTTTACTTTCGATACTTCAAGCGAATTGCCTTCTTTTATATTATTTGTAAAATCAGGAAAAATCTTTATTCCTTTATTATTTTGTATTCTTTCTTTTATGTATTCTTTTATTTCTTTGCTTGGTAAGTCTTTTAAAACTTCAAGAAAAAGTGAGAAAATAGTTAATCGCCAAGCTGTATTTTCTTTTTCTATACCAAAAATGTATTTTTGAAGCAGTTTTATTTTATGTTCAATTTTTTCTGAAATGCTTACATCTTTATTTATTGGATTTTTAGATAAAATTTTTCTAAATCCAAGGATTAAGAACATTCCCGAACCGCAAGCAGGGTCAAGAATTTTGCCTGTTTTTGTAATTGTATCATCTATAATTAGTTGAGCTAATTTGGGCGGTGTATAATATATGCCTTGGTCGAGTTGTTCATTTTCAAGAAAAACTTCGTAAATATGACTGATAAATTCTATCGGAATTATATCAAAACGAAAATCAAACAAAGACAATTGTCCTGTTTCTAAATCGGTTTGTTTAATTGTTTTATAAATTAAATCGGCGGAATTTATTAAAATTTCGGGGTCTATGTTAGGTGTAAAAAGAACGTTACTAAAAATTTCATTTATTTTTTCGTATAATAAATTTATATTTTCGGTATCTTTTTCTTCTAATAATTTTACGTAATTTAATTCTTGATTATAAAAAAAATGCTTATAAAAAAAAGAGTTTATTATATGATTATCTTCAAGAAATTTGATAAACAAAGTTCTGTCTATAAGTGTTTGGACTGTTTTTATATTATTGTTACCGAGTTTTAACAGTAATTGTTTTTTTAAAATTTTTAATTGATTTACTAATTTTTCATCAATTCGTTCACTTTTTTTGATTTCATTGATAAATTCAGAATATTCAATCCAAAATGCTCCTGTTTTAAATTTCCATTTTTTTATTTTTTCAATCTTTTTTTCGTCTTCATTTAAAATATTGAAAGTGTCAATTTTTAAAGGTTCTTTGTCGGGACTTACTTTTGCATAAAATAATGAAATTGATGTGGAATTTTCAGGATAAAAGAAGAAATCAAATTTATCTTCGTTCCAAATATATCTTCTTATTTCTAAGAATTCTTTGTGTGATAGAGTAGTTGCTAAAAGATAAAATGAACTTTTTGTTTGTTCTATGTTTTTATTATGATAAACAAAAATTTTAGTCTTTATCTTTTTTGTTAATTCTGCATTTTCAGAAATATTTATCTTCTTTTGAAAAAGATTTTTTTCAAAAGAAAAATTAATGTTCTGAAAAAACGTTATTAACTTGTTCATTATCAATCAATTTATGTGGATTTTTGTAAAGTAATATTATTTTACAAAAATACAAAAAAAATATTTCATAACCTTATTTTTGGGTTATTTTAAATTGCTCTTATCGGTAAACTTCTTGGTTTTCTTTGGCGATTTACAGCACTGAACTTATTAAAA
>JAOZMQ010000308.1 GCA_029934195.1 Candidatus Cloacimonadota bacterium
ATTTCTCGGTTTGAGTGAATGAATGATTTTCAGACACGAAACGAATACGTATTTGGGTATGTGAAGCTAACGCCCCGAATATGCTAAGTCCATGGGGTATAATAATATAGCAACATAAAAACTGAAGAGAATAAAGTGTAAATCAATATGTCACAGGTAGTTACAAGGCTCAAGCATTTTGACCAAAATATTTTAAGACGATTGAATCTATCATATCCGAGAAATTAATACCATTATCCTTTCTATAAAACTCAAATTCTCCATAAAAATTAACATGTTGCCATGCTGTTGGAGAGATTTTTTTTATTGCTTCAACTTTTGTTTCAAAGTCATATTTTTTATTATTTAATAAAAACTGATTTATAATATAAGTATTGTATAATAAAATGCAATTGGCTAGTAACCGTATACATTCACTCCAAATTTGTTGCTCCACTTCCGTTTTAACTCTGAACTTTCCGTTATTAGCATGAAAAATAGCACGTTTCAACTTATGGTATGCTTCACCTCTATTTAGTGACTTACTGATCTGCTTTCTATAAACAGGGTCATTTAGATATTGTAGCAAATGTAATGTCTCAATGATACTATTATATTCCCACAATGCTTTATGAGTTCTATTTTTTCTACTATATGAACTAAATTTTCTTACTATAGTGCTTTGTGTCAATTTTCTTAACCCAAGAGATACAAAGATTCTAACAATATTATCCCATTCATTTTGAATGAGATCTACATTAATCTTGTGATGGGGTTTTATAATAAAATTTTTGTACGAACTCAAATCATCAAAAGCAGCTAACCTGTTATCTTTACTTTTGATAGCTTTGTATCTAGGAGCAAATTTGTACCCGAAGAAATCTAAAATCACAAAATTTACTCTATTTATACCATGACTATCTGTTGAATGGATTGTAGGATTAATATTTGAGGTATTGTTAAATAATATATCGAACACATAGTGACTTTCATGTTCATGTGCACCAATATTTTTTGCGTTTATTGGAATATGATTTGAGACTAATGAATATGATGTAATTCCTTTTTCTAGTCCAAAATATTTTGGTGAATATCGAGAATTTATTGTATTGAATTGAGTTCCGAACTTCTGACCATCACTGCTTGAATGCAAATCTAATTCATCTAGCTTAAAATACTTAAAAGCTTCAAAAGATTCTATTTTATTGATAATTAAATCATTTGCATCATGTAATGTTTCCAATCGAATGTAAGATTTAGCAGCGTTTCTTAATATTGAAAATTTTACATCAGAGACTTGCGAAATACCCTTTAGACCAATGTTTGTTCCAAAAGCAACTAAGCAAGCATTTAAAATATTCGTCTCTACTTCTTTCTTTTTATTTTTATCTAAAATATGGCTGAATGCTGAAATAAAATCACATTGATGATTTACAAAGTTTAGTAAATTTATGATATTTATTTTTTTGAATTGACCATAAAATTCATAATTACCTGATGAATCGGCTGTTTCTCTTTTTACTTCCCAAGTAATATCATCCTCATTTTTGATTAGCTTAACAAAGTCATTATTGTTTGCTAATATATTCTTATTAACTTCCAAGTATGCAGCTTCTACTTCTGATTTCAATGCATCTAAAATTTTATCGATAGGTGTATTTAGATTAGGAATATTTAATTTTTCTTCAAGCAAATCCATATTTTTTAACTCTTCTTTACTAACTAAATCATCCTCAAGACTCTTAAAATTTATACTATATTTAAAATATGCATCTCCTGATTCAAGTCTCTCTTTTACTAGTCGGTATATTAAAAACTCATATTTATCTGGATTAATTTCTGGATTTTCCTGGTTTCCAATAATGAATTTTTGATGACGTTTAGGAATGAAATTTAATGGGAAATCTGATTCAGCACAGGATCTAATACTTTTTTTATTAAGTAATCTACCTTTAATGAAGTTTACTGCTTCTAAAAGATCAACTTCACTTTTTTTGAACTCAAGATCTAGCTCTTTAAATAAATACCGAGTATTTGTCTTAAATTTTAATTGAAAGTTTGTAAAGTAATCCCATTCGAACTTTTTAAAATCATAAGTATTTTCAGATAAGAAGTTAGATAATTGTTGCTTTTCTTCGTCATCAAGTATTTCATCTAACTCTTTTCTAACATCTTTAAATTTCATATCCTCCAGATTCTTTTTATTCAAGAAATAATCTATGAAAGTCTTTATTTTTTTGAGATTCATATTGCCTAAAATATTGAATTCCAGTATCTTATTTTTTTTGTATGCCACTGAGTTTTTGATAAGGCTATTGATTGAATGTATGTAACTGTCAATTATATTGTCATAACTTTTTTTGTATCTGATGGTTACAAAACAGATTAAATACAAGTAAATAGTTTTACCACTAATTTTCTTAAGCTTAGAAACTGTATAATAAATTACTAATGATCCGTAAAAATCTAAGTTTTCATTTGATATTTTGAACTTAGATACAATGCTTTGAGAAATTGTAAATAATGGTTGTAAGAAATTCTTTCTATCAATTTCATTTTTTAATTCTTTGTTGGAAAAATCTTTTGGTTCATTTTTATAAAATTGTAACTCATAAATGACTTCTTCCTTCATTAATAATTCATCAAATAAAGCTCGCTCCTCCTTACTTGTGTTTCGTAAAATCAATTTTCCAAGTCGCTTTTTCTCTTTACTTAAAGCATTGCCTATTGATTCCTGAAAATATGAATATCCTGGAAGTATAATTTTTCGTGACTCTAAATAATTAATCAGATCTTTTAGTATATCATAAGGTTTGGTGTAAATTTTTGCTAAATTTTTAAGGCGTATCTCAATATCTCTTTTAATTTCAAATTTACAAAAACTGTAACTTACAAGATTAAGAATTTTAGTATTTAAAAGGGTTATTGATGAAATAGGAATATCAAATTTATCTATTTGAATGGTTTCATTAAATAATTTATTACCAATATATTTTATATCATCCGTCATCAGATATGTATCTAATAAAGGAATCATCTTTTTTGCTTTAAAATATCCAATTTGAAGAATGAAGTATATTTTAGCATTCAACTGTCTAATCTTCTTAAGTTCACTTCTTAAAACAGAATCTACGTAGAAATGAAGTTCTCGGTCTTCATCGCTAAATTTTGGAATGCCATATATCTCTTCTACTTCACTTTTTGATAAAATCTGCAACCTTTTATCTCTGGTCTCCATATGACCTCTTTTCATTAAAAAATAACATGCGTTTTTTTGATTCAAAATATTTCACGAAAACTATTGACTTTTATTTAATGTTTTTATTAGATTTATCTTTATAAATAGGTTATTATTTTAATCAAGGAATATTTTCATGAATATAGAAACTAAAACAATTGCTTATCTAAGAGCATCCACAAACAAGCAAAACTTGGATAGTCAGAAGTTAGAAATATTAGATTATGCCAGAAAACATGATATCAAGATAAATGATTTTATTGAGATTGAAATTTCATCAAGAAGATCACAAAAAGAAAGGAAAATAAATCTTCTGCTTGATATTTTAAATGAAGATGATCTTCTTATTATAAGCGAAATTTCAAGGTTAGGGAGAAGTGTTGGGCAGATTGTTCAAACTATTGATAAATTGATTAAAAATAAAGTTAAGTTCATCGCAATAAAAGAATCGATACATATAAATGGTAAGCTGAATATCCAAACCAAGACAATGGTAACAATGTTTAGTTTATTCGCAGAGATTGAAAGAGATTTAATTTCTGAGAGAACAAAACAAGGTTTAATTGCAGCTAGAGAAAAGGGTAAACTTTTAGGACGTCCTAAAGGAAAAGGGAAATCTAAACTTGATAGACATAAAGAGGAAATAGTGGCTCTTTTGAAAAATGGATCGACTAAAACTTTTATAGCAAAAAGGTATTCTAGTTCCTTGCCTAATTTATATCATTGGTTAAAAATGTCTGGGATAAGTGATTAATTTTAAATGGTTGTAGGTATAGGATTTCTTTTGGTCAAAAAGTAGCTGTAGCTTATGTACTTGACAAATAAGGAGTTATGTAATGTTGACATTTTTGCATGTACATGTAAGTCTTTTATTTACATACTCTTAGCATATTCGGGGCGTTAGCTTCACATACCCAATTTCCAAGACCGGATATTTAGTTTGAGCAAGGTAAATCAATCCTTGCTCATTTGAATAGTATTTCTTTTGTTTCAAGCATCAGTTTTCT
>JAOZMQ010000030.1 GCA_029934195.1 Candidatus Cloacimonadota bacterium
GTTCTTCATGGTTAAAAAATTCCTTTTCGTTCAGATACTATTTATAGAATTAGCGAAAAAAGAAAACTATGAGGTCAGGAGTTCTGAATTTGCATTTAAAACAGAAAAACATTGACTATTTACCACCTGCAAATTTTTTAAAAAATGATAATAATTTTAGAAATTGGAATTATACAAAACTATTTTATTTTCCAAATAGAAGATGTACCAATAAAATTTATGCTAACCATAATTATTTTTTATTGATTTCTCCATCAAAAAAGAAGTATTTTGGGAAATTCTTGATATAAATTCTACTTATTAAGATTGATAAGATATTAGAGAAAAAAGGAAAATGAATAAAGACACAATAAAAAAATTAATTATTTATGGTGGTGGAAATTTATTAAACAATTTAATAAGTTTGATGATAATACCTATTATCACACGACAATTTCTCCCTGAAGAATACTCAATTTATTCTCTTTCTTTACAATTTATTGCTTTTGCCAGTTTAATTTATTATCTTGGAATGCAACAATCAATTATTTCCTTTTTTTATAATGAAAAGACCGATTCCTACAAATTTACATTTATCTGCTCAGTTTTAATAATAACTTTGATTTCGAGTTTTTTTTGCTCATCAATTATTCTCTTGTTTCGAGATAAGATTTCTTTATTGATTTATAATTCTTCGCAGTATGGAACCACAATTTTACTGCTAAGTTTTGTCTTAATCTTTGATGTTATCAGAGGCATCTCAATGAGTATTTTTCATATTATGGAAAAATCACTTCAATACTCATTACATAATATTATAAAGAATTCTATTATGTTTACATTACTTGTTTTTGCTTATTTTTCCAAAATTCTTTCTATTGATATTATTATTCAATTACTACTATTTACATCTTTTTTGTCAGTCATATTTACCTCAATCGGAATAATCAGAATCCTAAAATCATTAACTAAAAGTAATTTTGCCCATAGATATTTTGATATAAAACTCATTAAAGAAATGTTGCTTTTTGGGATTCCAATGATTCCCGGATCGTTAGGATTTCTAATTTTGAGAATTTCTGATAGATTTATGATTGGAAAACTTTCTATAAATAAGCTTTATGACCTTGGAATTTATGATGTAAGTTATCGTCTTGGAATGATAATGGCTTTTATTAATTTTCTAATAGTTGCTGTATATTATCCAAAAATTATGCAATGTAAAGATAAAAGTACATCAAATAAAATGAATAAATCGGTTCTCAATATTTATTTAATTCTATCCACTTTTCTTGGTTCATTAATCATCCTTTTTTCTTCAGAAATATTTCAAATATTTGTAGGAATCGATTTTCGTGCTGGTGAAAAAATCGTCTTTTTTGGAGTCATTTCTGCTTTTTTAACAGGAAGTCGAAATATTTTCAATATCACTTTGTATAAAGAAAAAAAATCAAAGTTAATGGCTGGAATTGTTGTTTTTGGTGCTTCTATAAATATTGGATTGAATTTTATTTTTATTCCAATATATGGAATTTATGGTGCAGGTTTTTCTTCAATTATTGCCTATTTTATTTTAACTTCATTGAATCATTACTTCTCAGAGAAAATTAGTTTTAGTGGTTATCGTTTAGCAAATATTTTTCCTTCAATAATTATCTTTTTTGTTTTTGCCTTTATAAATTTCAAGATAGAATCTTCTATAATGTTTCTATGGATTAAGATTATTTTTTCATTAATTATAACAAGTATATTGATCTTTTGGTTATATAAAAAAAATGAAAACCTGTTAAAAAGAAATCCACTGTTAAAAAAATAGATTCTTCAAATAACTAAAGATTCCAAAAAGATTCAAACAAGCAATAATTATGGTCGTTAAAATAATTATTCTTACAAATGAATTTCCTTTTTTTACTGCAATTTTCACTCCGAGATAAGCACCAATAATATTTCCTGAAGCAAGAAGCAAACTATATTTCCAAATAATTTTCCCGGAAAAAGCAAAAATTAATACAACTGGAATTGTATAACAAAAAACAATAAAAACCTTAATTGCATTGGCTTTAACCAAATCAAACTTTTCTATAAAGTTTAGAGACCCAAGCAAAATAAATCCAATTCCGGCTTGAATATATCCGCCATAGAATCCGACAATGAAAAAGATTGTGAGCTCAAGCCAAAAGGGTAATTTTTTGTACTCTGATGATTCAATTTTTTTCTTTGGTTTTAACATCAAAATCAAAATTAGGAGCAGGACAATTCCCAAAATTTTATCAAAAATTTCCGGTTTTGTGTTTATGACAAAAAACGACCCAAAAATAGCACCACCAATAGAAGCAAAAACTATTGGTAAATAATTCTTTATTTTCAAGATTTCTTGTTTATGAAAATTGTAAGAACCTGTTCCATTTTGAAAGAGAATAGCAACCCTATTTGTTGACATTGCAGTAATGGAATCAAATCCAGCCAATAGCATTACAGGAAGAACAATCAATGATCCACCACCTGCAAGAGTATTTATAAAACCTGCTGAAATTCCAGCTAAAAAAAGTAGTATTGGTATTAACATTTTTCTCTAATTCTATTTTGAATTCAATTCCAAAATCAGATCTACAGCCAAAGTGAAATTCTCTACAATGAAATCCGGTCGTATTTTCCAATTCTTTCTATTATTCATAAATTCAGCTTTACCATTTCCTGTAAGCACTAAAATTGTTTTCAAACCTGCATTTTTACCAAAGACAATATCTGAGATTTTATCACCAACCATAAAAGATTCCTTTCTTATAAAATCATATTTCTTTTGAATTTTACGAAACATTCCTAATTTTGGTTTTCTATCTTCATGCTCGATATTATATGGTGATATTGTACCAAGTTTGTGGTAAGGTGAAATAAAAATGTCATCAACAAAAGCTTCTTTTTCAGATAGTAATTCTTTGAAACGTTGATTGACATTTTCCAATTGTTCAAACGAAAAAATATTTCTCGCAATTCCAGATTGATTAGAAACAACAACAACTTTATAACCTTGAATATTTAATCGAGCGATTGCTTCCGGCACTCCGTCGAACAATTTCATTCTCTCCGGAGAATCAATATATCCGTCATTATCAATATTCAAAGTACCATCTCTATCCAACAAAATCATTTTCATCAATGCTTTCTCCCGGAAGTTCTAAATTTCAAATCTTGAGGTAATTTTACATTTGCCAAAACAAAGCGATAATCCCAGAAATCAGTACTTTTATTAAACTTAAAAGAAAGATACCAACAATGCAAATCTCGATTAATTGACAAACTATGTGACCGTAATTCGTGCGTAATTACATCATAATAATTACTATAAGAAAGAGACCATTTTTGAGTGATTCGACAACTCAAAGAATTATGAAGACTATGAGATTCACTTTTGGAAATGAGATTTTTTGAATAACTATGAGAAATTGATAATGACCACTTATCCTGAATTTCCTTTATTATTGAATCTTGTACATCACTCTCTTTAGCATTCTTTTCTTTTTCAATATCAGTTTTTTCCACCTCTTCTTCATTAGAATCTTTCTCGTGTAGAATTTCTTTTTTTTCACTTTTCTTTTTTGATTTAAAAAATTTATTTGACTCGAATTTATTTGGTTCTTGAGGAAAATATTCAATAAAATTGAGATTACCGCTAAATGATATTGAATTTGACACTCTCCAATCAATAATTTCAAAATTGAAAATATCTTGATTAGCTGAACCATTACTTCTTAATGAAAAATCAATTCCAGCAATTTTTGCTTTTGCAGGTGTAATTGTAAATCTATGTGAAATATTTTTAAATCCGGTATCTTCAGCTTCAAAATCATAAGATGTTCCGGAAGTCATTGAAAAAAATCCATTAATGGTTTTTTCTTTTCTACCATCTTTCTTGTCAACTCCGGCAATTTTTAAATCCCATTTATTAGCAATAGAAAATGTCATTCTTTTGCTTTTATTTCCACTTCCAATACCCACATTTCCGAATCGATAATATTTACTATTCTCGTGAAAATCAGGTGTGTAAGTATAAGAAACATTTGGTGTCATTGTGTGTCTTATTGCAGATAAATATCCTTTTTTATAAGTTTTTACTCCATACAAATTAAACGAAGAACTTGTACTAAAATGATAATCATTTGCTCTAACAAATTTTTTCTCGTTTTTATCTCTATCAAACCAAGCTTCGTTGTAACTACAGGATTGTGTAAGATTCAACCAGCCTTTCAATTTGTAATTATAGCTTAAAGAAGCAGAATGTTTGATACCTGCATTATGTTGAGTAATATAATTGCCGATTGAATCTCTTTCAACTTTGTATAGAATTGCTTTTAAATCAGCATCAGGATTAGTAGTATAACCGACTTGAGAACCAGAAATATTATAGGATACATAAAAATTTTCATACCATTTTTCTACATCTTCTTCTTGCTTTTTATCGATAATTTCTGTATTCTTTTCACCTTCTTTATCTTCGTCATCTTTTACAAAAAATTCATAAAGCGGTTTAGATGGAAGAGAATATTTGAAAGATGGTAAAGTGATATTTTTCTTGTCAGTTACCATATTATTTCTGTAGCTTCCGGAAAGATAAAATGAACGACCCCACAATTGAGTTTTAAAGGCAACACTGGAATCCATACTTTCCGTTAACCGTTTTTCTGGATCAACTTCATTTTCCCAAATTTCTTTGCTATTAACAAAATTTATATTGGCATCAAGAGTTTTTCTATAACCGATTTCATGATGATGTTTTTCTTTCAATTGCCAATAATAAGTAGCTTTTTCAATGTCCGGATTCTCTTTTTTTCTTAGACTCGTAAATAGTTTACCATTAAACATATAACGTTTTAAATAATCAAAATCAAATCTTGTTTCCCAGCCGGTTAATTCATAATAATCATATTCCAATAAAACATCAGCATAATCTTTAATAGCGAAAAAATAAGAGAGATTTTTCAAGTATTTCCCGTCAACATTATTATACCCGGGTTCTGGAACAAGAAAACCGGTTTTTCTACCTCTTTTAATAGAAAAGGTTCCAAAAGGAGCAATCAAAATTGGGAAATGATTTACATAGAATAACATCGGTTTGGCAACAATTTTATCTCCTTTATAAATCCGCATGTATTTTGCTTGCATATGAAAATGTGGATTTTTGGCATCACAATTAGTAAAGATTCCTTCATCAATATCGTAAACATTTTTACTAACTTTTCGTAATTCATTTCCATAACAATATCCGGTATCAAATTTTGTTGCCCCAGAAATAACATAACCGGTTTGACTATCAAAATCATACTTCAAACCGTCTCCAATAACTAAAGTTCCCTTATCCTGCATCCAAGCATTCCCAAATGATTCCGCTTGTCCTTTATCTAAATTGATTGATATCGTATCTGATTTCAACTGAGTTGTTTGATATTCCAAAAAAGCATCTCCAAGTAAATCAACTTGTTCTGATAAAAGAAAATAAGCTGAACTATCGGCAGAATAAAGTAAAGAATCAATTTCAATTGAATCTATTTTTGCTACAACATCATCTAATAAAAGAGAATCTTGTACTACTGTCAACTGCTCATTTTCTGAATGAATAGTTTCTTTATCTTTCGTTGAATCTTCGGAATAACTATTTTCACCAAAATCTTGTAATTGAGAAAAAAGAGGAATCATAAAGCACAAGATTATAATTAAATATATATTTTTTTTAAGGATATTTATCATAGTAAAAGCATAATTTTTTTATGGATAATTGTGTCAAGTAAAGAGAAAACGAGAAAACTTTAGCCATCTTTCAGAATAGAAGAAAAGGAGATTACTCTTCCCAAAAATCCCGAAGTCCTTGCTAAAGCGAGGAACTCCGGTCTTTTTGGAATTTTCCTGTTTTTAAACTGTCACATAAATTTTATTAGTTTTTTTAAAAAAGATTATAGACAAAATATCATTTAATTCAATTATGTTATTTTAAAATATATTTAAATTATTGCGGGAAGTATTTATGTATAGAAAAATTATATTAATCGTTATTATTGAAATTCTTTTTTTAAGTCATTGTTTTGCATTTGATTCTATAATTATTACGGATGCAAATAAAAATTTACGCGAATTTAATTCTTCAAAAAAACACAACAAAATCGTAACGGATTCTTCCCCGGATTCTATTAAATGTATTAATATTCAAGCAGATGCATATATGGATTTACAATTTGAATACAATTTGTATGAAAATTCCGGAAACATTATGAGCCAAGCAGGTTGTGAGTGTGATGGAAATTTTATTTATACTACAGTATGGAATTCTAACGATATTTTGATTTTTGATTTGGATGGAAATTATATCGAAAGCTTCCAAATAGAAGGTGTTAATTATCTTAGAGATCTTGCATTTGATGGTCATTTTATGTATGGAGGAAGTGCCGATAATTTTTTCTATAAAATGGATTTTAGCTCGCAGGAATTAATTGAAATTATTTCATCACCTGAAAAAGTTCGATCAATCTCTTATGACGAAAGATATGATGCCTTTTGGGTAAACAATTGGGATAGTGATATTTATCTGATTGATCGGCAAGGTTTTTCCATAATGCAAATTGAACAATGCCCAAGTATTTATGGTTCAGCTTATGATGATATTTCAGAAGGAGGTCCATATTTATGGGTTTTTTCCGGTACAAATTCGGCATACGATAAACATTTTGAGCAAATTGATTTGAATACTTTAGAATTTACAGGTCTTGCATATCAAGTATCAACTTCATTCAATGGAAATACAGGTGTTGCCGGAGGTTGCTTTATCAGTGATGGAATAATTGAAGATTCATTCAGTATTTGCGGTTTAATTCAGGCAAATGGTTTTGTAGGTTACGAATTAGCAGAGCAATCATATTTTGCAATTCCGGACAAATCGACAGAAATGGAAGTTTTACCTGATATGTTTGGTGAGCTATCTGCTGAAATTCAATGGATAAATCCTCTTTGTGATATTTTCGCAAATCCTCTTACCGCAATTGATTCTGTCGTGATTTATTTTGATAATATTTCCAGTGCAACAATTCTTTCTCCTCAACCCGGAGCAAACGAATCTCTTACAATCAATAACATCTTATCGAATGGTTTTCATCTTATTTCAATTAAAGCATTTAACGAATTTGGTGGAGGGCGATTAATATCTAAAAATCAATGGATTGGTTTTGATGTTCCAAATGCTGTAACAAATTTAATTTTAGAAGATAATAATGGTGATGCTCAATTATTTTGGGAAAATCCGATTGATGGTTTACACAATTTATTTCTTTCTCCTTTAACCGGTTATAAAATTATAAGATCCGATGGCGAAGAATTCTTTCTTAATGGAATCACTGATTCTTGGGTGGATACATCTGTACCTGAACCACGCAATTATTGGTATGAAGTTATTACAATAAATGATTTTGGAGAAGGTGGAATTTTAAGATCAAATTTTGAACTTCTATTTTCAGAAAATATTTTAGTTTTTGAAGAATTTTATGATTATTTACCGGAAGGATGGTCCGTTGAAGGTGAAACAAATAATTGGGAACAATCCTTTACAAATATTGCTGGTAACATATCACCTGAAGCAAAGTTCTCGTGGTATCCGGATTTTCAAGGAGAGCAAAAATTAATTTCACCTGCTTACAATACTTTGGGAGCATTTTGTTTGAATTTGACATTTAATTATCTGGTTTATGATTGGATTGGAGGAACAACTTTTGGAGTAAAAGCAAGCACAAATGGAGTAGATTGGTTTCCTATTTGGTCTGAAGAAATCTACGGTAATGTCCCTGCCACTACTAAAAGAGTAATGATAAATTCACAACAATTTTTCTCAGATTCTTTCCAATTTGCTTTTTTCTTTGAAGGAGATTCTAACAATATTGATCGAATTTATTTAGATGATGTTGTATTAAAATATGAACCAAATCCACCCGGAATTATCTCTGGTCATGTTGATATTGTAAATACTATTTTACCATACGATATTGAAGATGTTGTAATTGAAGCTGAAATGATTTCTGTTCATCCAGATTCATTTGGAAATTATGAATTTGAAATATTTGAAGGCATTCATAATATTAAAGCAAGCTTACTTGGTTTTGAGAATGTTTCAAATTACTCTGTTGAAGTTATCAGTAATGAAACGACACCAAACATTGATTTTCTGTTAAATCCTAATTTTTGGTATCAATGGAATGACGATGATATTGAAAACAGTCTTGGATTAAGTGAAGGGGGAACTTTCCAAGTTGCAAGCCGATTTGAAAATGGAGATTTACCGGCTGGTTTTGTTATAGATGGAGCAAAATTAAAAATTGATACAGAAAATTGCGAATTAATTTTTCGGATTTGGGAGAGTTTAGAAAATAATATTCCGGAAAATCTTATCTATGAGCAAGATATTTCTGATTTATATGAGCCTAATTGTCAATGGACATTAGTACTCGAAGAAGAAATATTGGTGGATAATTTCCATGATTATTGGATAGGTTTTCAGGTAACTCATGCCAATAATACATATCCTGTTGCTTGTGACACTGGACCTGCAATTTCCGAAAAAGGTGATTGGATTTATATTAATAATGAATGGTCACAATTAAGCCTGATTTCACAATACAATATTAATTGGGCTATTGCTGCACATATTGGTCTAACTGATGAACCTCTCTACGGTGATGTTGATATGAATTTGGATATTGAATCGTATGATGCGGCTATAACACTACAATATGCACTTGATATGGATCCAATTCCAGAAATTGATCCTACACCTTGGGAAGAAGTAAGATTATTACAAGCTGATGTAGATGGTAATAATAGCATTATGGCAATAGATGCATCACTTATTCTGCAATTTGTAATTGGTATAATAACAGAATTTCCTGTTCAAAATAGAGATTCATTTGAATTTACGCATCAACAAGCAAATAAAGATTTTGTAGAGATTTCTTTTACTGAAAATCAATTAAGATGTAAATCCATTGGGGATCTTTTTGCCTTCTCGCTAAAAATTGATTCTGAAGAAAACGCAATTTATGATTATGAAACCAAGTTTTTATCTGCAAAAAATTTGAATCAGATAGGAATTGCATCAGCTGAAATTATAAATGGTGAATTTTTAAAGATCTCTCTTTCAGAAAAATTTCTTACAAAACTGAAGAAAAATAATTCTAAAGAATTAACTATATTTATAACAGAAAATCATTTTTCAAAAACCATAATTCTACCATTACAAGATGAAAAATCAATACAACCAAACAAATATTGTGGAAATTATCCAAATCCATTTAATCCATCAACTACATTCTTTTTCGAGATAAAAGAAACTACAAACTTAAAGTTAAACATTTTTAACATAAAAGGTGAGTTAGTTAAAAAAATCTATGATAATGAAATCGAAAATGGACATCATGAAATTCTGTGGAATGGATTAAATGAACAAAAGGAAAATGTTAGCTCTGGAGTTTATTTTGTGAGAATAACACTTGGCTCAAAAAATGAAAACAGAAAAATATTATTGCTGAAATAGTTGATTTTTAAAGATTTACTTATTTTTTGGGTAATCCAATTACAAATTCAGATCCTTTGTTTAGAGAACTTCTAACTTTGAGATAACCATTATTTTTTTCAATGAAATTTTTACAAATCAACAGCCCTAAACCAGTACCTTTTTCGTCATTTGTGCCTGATGTAGAAAAATGCACACTCTTATTAAATAGTTTGCCAATATCTTCTTCTTTCATCCCCTTTCCAGTATCTGTAATGGAAATTTCAATATATTCATTTTTATCAAAATTTTGGATTCTAATCTGTCCATTATTAGTAAATTTAACAGCATTTGTTATCAGATTTCTAATAACGATACTCATCATATTGGCATCAACAAAAGCTAATAAATCTTTATTAACTTGGTTAAAAATTTTAATTCCTTTTTCTGTTGCAATCGGATTATTTAGACTAATTGATTTTTCAATAATTTTAAATATCTCTATTTTCTCTGGATTAATGGAAAATTCATCTGTCCGAGATTTTCCCCATTCCAGCATATCATTAAGCAAATCTCCAATTTCACTGGAAATAAAATTCATTCTATTCATCAATTCTTTATTTCTTTCAACAGACAACTCATCAGAATATTTTTTTAATAATTCACTTGTAGAAATTAAAATTTGGATTGGATTCTTTAAATCATGTGCTATAATATCAAAAACATTATTTTTTATAGAAGTGGGTTTATTCAATCCTTGTTCTTTATTTTCAATTACTTCCATATATTTTTTTTGATCGGTAACATCTTCAGTAACAATCAAAGTAGATAAAATATTGTTTTCGGGATCTCTTACTGATATTTTTTTATTTCTTAGAATTCTTTGACCTAAATTCTTGCTAAAATATTTTTTTTCTATTACCTCTTTCTCTGAATTTATATTCTCCGACATCTTCAATATTTCAGAAATTTCACAATTTTTCATCTCACTAACTTTCTTTCCAACAATGTCTTCCTCTGATATAGAATATAATTTTTCGCAAGAATTATTCCATACTGAAAACACATTTGAATCTGTTCTGATAGCACAAATTGCATTAGGTAAGTTATTTAAAAGTGCATAAAGAAATGCTCTTTTTTCTAAAAGTGAAAATTCAATTTCTTTTCTAAATTCAATTTCATCTATCAATTTTTCATTTAATATCTTTAATTGTGTCTTTGATTTTATTAATTGAATTTGAGTACTTATCCGTGATAAAAATTCATCGCGGTTAAAAGGTTCTTCAAAAAAATCAATAGCACCTGCTTCAAAAGCATATTTGAAAGCATCAGTTTTGTTGACAAAGCTATAGCAAATAATTGGAAGACTTTTCAAATTTTCACAATCTTTCAGTTTCCGACAGGTTGAAAAACCTTCAAAATTAGGGATAGAAATTTCTAACAAAATAATGTCATATTTCTCTGGATTACTATTATAAACTTCTTCATCTTTTGCATACACAATACTGAAATCATAATCTTCATCATCAAAATAGTTTTCAATAATGCTAACTTTTTCAGCAGTTTCAAAAATAAAAAGAATACTGGCTTTTCTGAAGTTATCTATAATCATCGATATCTCCTTTAAATTAATCAGAAACTATTTTAAAAAAAGTAATTTAGAGTAGGTAGTCTCTCTTCTATCTGTAGATATTTTCAGGAAATAAACACCAGAAGAAACCATTTTATTATTTGAATTGGTCCCATTCCAATTAATTGTATGAGATCCTTTTTTTAATTTTTCATTTAATAGAATTTTTACTCTTTGCCCCTTTACATTATAAACTGAGAGATTTACATTTCCATCAACCAAATTATTAAAGAAAATTGTTGTCGAATTGCTTCTTGAATTATTCCCTCCAAATGGATTTGGATAATTGTAAAGGTTTACTGAATCAAGCTTTAAAACATTCTCTTTTGCTATTAAATTTGTATTGCGAGTGAAAATATTGAAAGACATCCGATAATCTGTTGGTATAAATGAAATTTCATCATCAATAAATTCATAAATTTCATTATCAATCTCACCAAAAATTTTTAAATCTTTAGGAAAATTTTCTTTTTCAATTTTCAAGATTACTGGATTCAAATTATCAAATTCGGCAGTGATTTCCCATTTTTTTTCAGTAATAGAATTTTTCATAGATAGAGGTTTAAAATCAGTAATTAAGCGAGATTTTTCAATAGTTTTTTCTTTCACAAAATAAAGATTGAGATTTGGTTTCTCTGAAATAAATGGCAATTGATGAAGCTCAAGATTTTCATCAAAAGATTCTCTATCCAAATCTTTTACACCCAAAAAAACTTGATTACTCACAATATCTGCTTGTTGCAAATTGAGTGCTAATTGCCAACCACTTTCATAAATTGGATAATAAACATTCTTTTGAAACGGTATTATTTTAATTTCAATATCATCCGCAAAAGCTGTAATAAAAAAAGATTCTCCAATCTGAATTTCTTTTACTTGTCTGTAATTTCCGGCTCTATACGTAAAAACCAAAGGTGATATTAAATTGCATTGAACTGCATCAAAAAAAGTATAATTTTGATTGTTGAAGATGAAATTCAAATCATTAACCAATTTATTTTGTAAAAGTAAATTGGGGATAAGGTTAAATCCTTGTATCAAATTACGTGTATAAAATTGTTTTTGAATTGTTCCTTGCATAGAAAACTCTTTTGATTCAGTGCAATTTATCAAACAGCCATTCTCTGAAGTAAATAATTCTACAGGATTATATGAGCCTGAACCTGAATATTCAAAAAAATCTCCTTCAAAACCAAAATCGTTTAAGCTTGAAATTGGAGTATCTATTAGGGGGTTTGCACTCAAGTCAAAACCAGTTTCAAAATAATATTCATATTCTGAAGGAAAAATTGCGAATTGATATGGAGAAATTGACGGAATACAATCACCATTATCATA
Source organism: Candidatus Cloacimonadota bacterium (assembly GCA_029934195.1). Lineage (GTDB taxonomy): Bacteria > Cloacimonadota > Cloacimonadia > Cloacimonadales > JAOZMQ01 > JAOZMQ01. The sequence goes on from JAOZMQ010000030.1 coordinate 12,468, forward strand.
GTATGTCGAAATAATTAGACGACAATTTGTTCTCGTTAAATTTTCTGGAAATGTCCAAGAAAATGCATGCACATTTGGTGGTAAACCTGTTGCCAAAGGAATGCTATCAATTTCAGTTTGTATGTAAACAGAAATTGAATCTGCTAAAAAATTATAGCTGTTTGTCCACATAAAATAATTACTATCGCCTGCTTGGAAAATTTTATTTCCAATATTTGGAATATTAGCTTTTGGCTTTAGATTACCCCAATATAAAGTAAAAGTTTCAAAATTTTCATTACTTGCGTTGAAAGTAACATTCTCCTCAAATAGATTATAATATTGTGAATTAGAATTTCTTCTAAGATATAACTTTTCTGAATTTCTTTGATTATCACCAGTATATTCAATACTAAAATCTTCATTAAAAATATCCGTTTTTACTCTATAAGTCCAGGTTTTGTATTCATTTTCTACATCAAAATTATCTTTAATATTCTGAAATAATTCTTTGTTATTATTCCAACTACTTTCATAAAATTCCGAGTAAATATAATCTGAAGGTGGTATATTAGGATGTAAAATATCATAATCTACTTCAAAATAATCACTTGCTGAATAATTGTATCCAAACCTCACAGAATCGGTATAAGTCTGAGACAAATTTGAAATTGAAATTTGGTAAAGCCCAGCCGGAGAACCTAATTTGAGATCATTATTATAAAGAATTTCTCCATTATTTTTCTGTGATGCAACTTTGTAATAGTACAAAAGATCATTTTGAACATCAATATCAGAATAAGAATAATCAACATTTGTGGAATCCATACCAGCGAGAGAAGGATTAGTTTCCCAAGAATCTATAACTTCAAAACCGTTATAAGGATTATCGGATCTTTCAATTACAAAACCGGCATTATCCTGCTGATATTGTGCTCTCCAAGTCAAAACTACTTTTTCAGAATATGATAAAGATTTCAGATAAATAATTTTTGCAGAGGAAGTTAAAGATGAAATTTCATTTGATAATTCTGAAATATTATCATTATAATCAAGAGCACGAATCTGAAAATAATATTGAGAATTTGGTTGTAATCCGGTAATTTGAAGTTCTTCTGTAGCTTGACTTGCTAATTTAGTGCTGTTTGTTCTATTTTTAATACTATAATTACCATTTTGTATCGGCTCTTGAGAATATAATACTTCATAAGTTTTAAAATCAAAATCAGATGAACGTTGCCAACTTAGAGTAATTCTATCATAAGATTGTGAAATTACTTGTAAGTTTTGTGGAGTATCGGGAGAAGAATAATCATTAAACACAAAAACATCTTCCAAAACATTGGCAACGGCATTTACCCAAGGCGAATAATAGGCTAAAGTATTATCAAAAAGATGGTCATAATCAAACACACATAGATCCGCATCATATCCATAAAACCACTTATAATTCATTTCATTTTGAGGATAACAATTTGGCAATTCATCCATTTCAATATGAAAAAATGGATCGAAAGAATCATAATCATTCCAAGATGTGGCTGTATAAGCCAATTGTCGATTGTTTGTATAGCCAGGCAAATCTATATCTCCTGAAACCTGTAATGAATCCTCACCATTTATATAATAGAAATCTCCATATTCATTTAATGCACAATAATAATCTTCAATTGTAACATCCGGATGAAAACCAATTGTATTAGCTGGAATTACAACATAAGGAGTAGAATTTATTAAATCTATGTGGTTGAATGATAAATCTCTTATAGGTAAATTTGGGGAAATTTTATATTTATTTCCAGCCGATATTTGACAACTATTGTGACCTACATGCCTATTCCAATCATAACTATGAATCTGAAGAGAAAATTCTCTACGTCCAAAAGAATCTCTCAAATAATCACATGCTGCTTGATAGGATTTATTAAAAATGTGGTCTTCAACTCTTGATGGATCACTTAAGGATTTAGAATTTGTATATGAATTTACTCCAGTCCAATCAACTTCTCTTCCTGCTCCAGAAATCATCAAAAACATAGCATCAAAATCTTGAAAAGCTTTCACAGCTAATGGAATTGTATTAAAGTCATCACAAGGGTGAACCACATTTATAACCACCGGATATTCAGCTGCAGGATTAAAAATATACAAACCCCAACCATTATCAAAACTCCCAATCTCATCATCATCCGGAATATCAGTTCCATTGTCATCATAATAATCTAAATTAAGGTTTTCTCGTAAAAAATAATAGGTTCTGTTTGTATCCGTATCGAAAAATTCTATTATTTGGTAAGGAAAACCACTAAAATTTAATAAATTTTCGGCACTTACAAAATTTTGCTCCAAAAAAGCATTCATTATGTTTTCCCAATATGACAAATCACCATCAGTAGCATTGACAAAATCCCCAAAACCATTTGTTTGACGGTCATAAGGAGCATATAAATTGTAATTTGCAGAAACAATTCCTTCGGAAATATGACTTGTCCAGTTAC
>JAOZMQ010000309.1 GCA_029934195.1 Candidatus Cloacimonadota bacterium
CAGAGTAGCGACAAAAAAAGAAAATTCAGAAAAAGTTAGTTTTCGTTCAAGTACTAATTAATTGATATTTTTTTTCTTCTTGACTTGCTGAATAATAAAATAAATATTGTTTAAAATTCTAATAGGAGGAATCATGAAAAATATTTTTTGGACACTCTTGATTGTGACAAGTATTGCTTTCTTTACCGGATGTGATAACATTAATTCAAGTAATAATGATGATGAAAAACAATCTGTAAATATCGAGGATATTGAAATTCAGGATGATTTTAATTTCTCAACTATTGCTACAACTGAGGTTTTACTTACAGTTCTTAATATTGAAGATAACCCTGTAGAGAATGTACATTTTTTCATTTGCGAAGATGAAATCGCTGCTCAGAATCCTTTAGAAAACAATATTACACATGGGTTTACAAATGAGAATGGGGTATTTAATACTTTCATTAATCTTCCAACTTATTATAATTCTCTTACAATTGTTGGATATATGAATACAATCACTATTGACATTGGAGAAAATAATACTGTAGAATTTCTTTTTGGAGGTTCTGATGAGACAAGAGGTAGTGAAACTATTACAAATCCAAGAGCTGGATTTTTCTCTTATCCATATCCTTATAAAAATACGGGAGTACCTTTCAATAAATATAATACTGCAGTTGCACCATCTTTTCTACAAAAATTAAGCGAAGTTTTTCAAGAAGCACAGCCTTTGGAAACTCGATATCCACATCTTTTTGAGGATTTAGCTGAACCAAATCTCGTAATTGAACAAGAATGTGATATAAGTCTTGTCTTTGTTAGTGAAAGAGCTGATTATCGAAATTGTTTAGGATATTTTGAATTTCCAAGCGATAATAAACCACAATCAGTAGAGGAAATTGCTGATCATAATATTATGTTTGCAAATTGTTCAATGAACCATAGCGGTGGTAAAATGAAAACAGGATATACTTTAGATTTAGGAACGTTCTATCCTGGCAATACTTTAGGATTTTTCCTTGTCGCAAATGGATGGGTTTCATCTGGTGGCGGATATGTTTCTGAAAATAAACCGATTTATTATTCTATAAATTCCTTGAATCCAGAAACAGCGAATGATAAAAAACAGCATCAGGTTCTTGTTCACGATCTTGGTGAAGATGTTTTTGCTCTTGCTTTTGAAGATATTAATCGTGAATCCGGTAGTGACCATGATTTTAACGATCTTGTATGTTATTTAATTGTGAATCCATCTTCTGCTGTTGGTGGTAATGTCCCAAATTTTGATGGACCAGCTTCTCCAGATCCAGACAGAGATAACGATGGAGTATTAAATGAATTTGATGATTATCCAGACGATCCTGAACGAGCTTTCAATAATTTCTATCCTGGAGAAAATGAAAAAGCTACTCTTGCTTATGAAGACCAATGGCCAAGTAAAGGTGACTTTGATTTCAATGATATTGTAATTGATTATAACTTCCTCAATATTCATGACCCAGACAATAAATTAATGGAAATTCATGCCAGTTTTACTCTCAAAGCTATTGGTGCAAAATATCATAATGGTTTTTCTTTTGAAGTTCCATTTGGGATGACATTAGTTGATACTGCAAAAATTAATGCTGATTATGTTTCTATTGATGGAAATATTGTAACTGTCTTTGATGATGCTTTTCATCTTATCCAACCAACACAAAATTTTGTTAATACAATTAATGCAGAATCTCCAATTTCTCCAGTTGATATTAGTTTCTGGTTAAAATTAGATACACATTATGAGTATGTTGCAGGCGATTATTTACCTCCATACAATCCATTTATAACGGCAAATATTGGGCTTAATGATGTCACTTACGAAATCCATTTATGTGATTATCCACCGACAATTCGAGCTGATGAAACTGTATTTGGCACAATGGATGATGATAGTGATCTATCAACAGGTAGAACTTATAGGACTGCAACAAATCTACCGTGGGCAGTTCATTTATCATCAGAATGGAAGTATCCAAGTGAAAATAGTGTAATTACAAATGCTTATCACTATTTTGATGAATGGGCTGGAAGTGGTGGCGTTGAACACCCGGATTGGTACCTTTATAATGATGATAATGTCAATGATGACTATCTTTATCTTGCTCAATAATTTTTAGTAAAATAAATAAATATTTAAGTTTTTTCAAAAAAGGAGGAAATTATGAAAAGATTTATAACGTTACTCGTCCTAATTAGTGTTAGTTTATTCTTTGTGAGTTGTGATACAATTAACTCGTCCAAAGATTTAAACGAAAAAGAATCGGTTGATATTGGAAATATTGATGTTCCGGATAATTTTAACTTTTCCACTATTGCTCAAAAAATGATAACTTTGGAAGTTCTTACAAGTGAAGAATCACCAATTGCTGACATTCATTTTTATATTTGTGAAACCGAAGAAGATGCAAAAATACCGGAAGAAACCAGTATAGCACACGGATTCACAGATGATAATGGGATTTATAGCCAGGCAATTACAATACCGACTTATTTGGATTCTATTTATATTGTTGGTTTTATGAAAGTAATCCGTTTATCAACTGAAAATGATGTTATAAACTTTACTTATGGAGGAGCTTCATCATCACGTTATGCAAATTCCGGTGAAGTTGTTAAAACAAGAGCTACTGATAAGTTCCACTATTTACAAGATTATGATGTCAATGGAAGACCGGTAAACTTAGATTTCGAACCACTTTCTGCTGATTTTCTACAGAGAGTAAATGAAGTATTACCTGAAAAAAAGAATTTACCAAATTTAAAACCTGAATTTTTTGATAACGTTAACCATAATATTGAGATTCTTCAAGATTGTAATGTTTCTGTTATTTTTGTAAGTGAAGGTGCAGGATATAGAAATAGTTTAGGTTTTACAAAATATCAAACAAATAATCCACCTGCATCTATTGACATTGATTCTGATACTTTGAATATTATTTTCCCACATTGTTCTACTTCTGGAAATTGGGGTGGACCACCTTATGCAATCTTTGCTGGTGATAAAATGGATATCGGTTCTTTTCAAGCTGGTGAAACTATTGATTTCTTTCTCGTAGAAAATGGCTGGAGAGCAAATAGTGCTACTCAAGGTGTTTCTAATACCAGAAAAAGATACTTTACTACTCCTGAATATAATCCAGAACCTTCAATTAATGAACAGGTTCACACAGTTCTTTTAAATGATATAGAGTCATCTCCAAATAGGTTCCTTTTGGGTTTTGAAGATGTTCTCAGAACTAGAAGTGGTTGTGATCATGATTTTAATGATTGTGTTTTCTATATTGTTGCAGAGCCAATTAATTCTATCAATGAAGTTGGTATTCCTACAGTTGGTAATGTAGTTAATCCTGATGAAGATGGTGATGGTGTTCCTGATGAATTTGATGATTATCCAACTGATCCGGAACGAGCTTTCAATAATTTCTATCCGGGAGAAAATGAAAAAGCTACTCTCGCTTTTGAAGATCAATGGCCAAGTAAAGGCGACTTTGATTTCAATGATATTGTAATTGATTATAACTTCCTTAATGTTCATGATCCAGACAATAAATTAATGGAAATTCATGCCAGTTTTACTCTCAAAGCTATTGGTGCAAAATATCATAATGGTTTTTCTTTTGAAGTTCCATTTGGGATGACATTAGTTGATACTGCAAAAATTAATGCTGATTATGTTTCTATTGATGGAAATATTGTAACTGTCTTTGATGATGCTTTTCATCTTATCCAACCAACACAAAATTTTGTTAATACAATTAATGCAGAATCTCCAATTTCTCCAGTTGATATTAGTTTCTGGTTAAAATTAGATACACATTATGAGTATGTTGCAGGCGATTATTTACCTCCATACAATCCATTTATAACGGCAAATATTGGGCTTAATGATGTCACTTACGAAATCCATTTATGTGATTATCCACCGACAATTCGAGCTGATGAAACTGTATTTGGCACAATGGATGATGATAGTGATCTATCAACAGGTAGAACTTATAGGACTGCAACAAATCTACCGTGGGCAGTTCATTTATCATCAGAATGGAAGTATCCAAGTGAAAATAGTGTAATTACAAATGCTTATCACTATTTTGATGAATGGGCTGGAAGTGGTGGCGTTGAACACCCGGATTGGTACCTTTATAATGATGATAATGTCAATGATGACTATCTTTATCTTGCTCAATAATTTT
>JAOZMQ010000310.1 GCA_029934195.1 Candidatus Cloacimonadota bacterium
ACCTGCACCGGAATTTGGATTGCCTGTTACAAAATTATTATAGATAGTATTGTTTTTAAAAACCCCATTTGCATAATAACAATAAATTCCGGTTAAATTATATTCGATTATATTTTCTACAACCCAAGGATTAATATTTCCAGCACCTGTCACATCAAATGCTGTAATTCCCTGCCAAATATTATGATGAATATGGTTGCCATCAATTACCGGATTACAACTACCACCAACTGATTGATTACTAAGATAAACTGCACCTCGCGGAGAATTATCAAGAGCACATTGAGTTATTTCGTTATTTTCAACAAGAGTGTTCGAGCCTTCATTAATATAAACACCACTTTGAAGACAATTCTCAATTAAATTATCAATGATATTTACTTCTTGCGGATTAGAATTTCCAATAGCAAAAACATTTACCCCACATTCATTTTCATTCAAATGACAGTTTGTGATATTAACCGGTGAATTAATTGAGTTGATTGCTTTTTCAGCATTTTCAATTTTGCAAAATTCAAAAATTGAGACATTTTCCTCATTTTCCATCCTGAATCCTTTCCACACGATACCTGTTAGATTAGAATTTGCTTCAATGATATTACTTTCTTCACCGATTGCTGTAATTGTACCTTCTGCTGTAAAACCATAATCGCCATCAATGACAATATTAACTCCGGCTTGAATCGTAAGATTTTCTCCAACTGGAATTGTAATATTTCCGACTACATTATAAGGATTATTATCTGATGTCCAAGTACCGGATTGTGATCCTTGAACATCTATACAAAAAATTAAGACTGAAAATAGTAATAGTGAGACCAAGAATATTAAACGTTTCATAATTCCTCCTTTTTGTTAAAATCATTATGTTTTCTTGACGAAAATGGAGATAAAGATTAATTGTCAAGCAACAAAAAAATGAATTTGAAGGATAAAATGGCTGAACAATTAGAGTTATTTGAAATAACAAATAAACCAACAAATATTCCATTTGCTGAAAAAATGCGACCGAGAAAAATATTGGATATTGTGGGACAAGATAAAGTTCTTGGCGAAGGAAAATTTTTGCGAAGAATGATTGAATCAGGTAAGCTTCATTCATTCATAATGTGGGGACCTCCCGGCTGTGGTAAAACAACTATTGCGAGATATATTGAAAGTAATACAGAGCAACGATTTGTTTCTTTTAGTGCTGTTCTTTCAAAAATTACAGATGTTAAAGATGTGATGAAGCAAGCTGCATTTACATTGAAGGAAACAAATAAAAGCACCATTTTATTTATAGATGAAATTCATAGATTCAGTAAATCTCAGCAAGATGCTTTTTTACCTTTTATAGAATCAGGTGCTATTATTTTGATTGGAGCAACAACTGAAAATCCTTCATTTGAAGTAATTCCTGCTCTTTTATCAAGATGCCACGTTTTTGTTTTAGAAAAGCTCAATCATTCTTCTTTAATGGATATTTTAAAAAGAACGTTAAATGAAACAAATTCCGATTTAATTTTTACCAAACAAACTTTGGAATATTTGGCTGATCAATCCGGAGGTGATGGTAGAAAAGCTATCAATAATTTAGAAATAATCATCAGACATTTTGGGGATAAAAAGAATCTTTCTATTACGGATATTGGAAATCTTCTCTCTAAAAAATCACTTTTCTACGACAAAAATGGAGAAGAACATTATAATCTTATTTCAGCTTTACACAAATCTTTGAGAGGAAGCGACCCACAAGCCGGTCTTTATTGGTTAGCGAGAATGTTGGAATCCGGTGAGGATCCAATGTATATTGTCAGAAGATTGGTTCGTTTTGCAACAGAAGATATTGGTCTGGCTGATCCTAATGCCATAATTCAGGCAATCGCAATTAAGGAAAGTGTAGCTTTTCTCGGTATGCCGGAAGCAAATACAGCTCTTGCTCAATTGGTAATTTATCTCGGAACTGCTCCAAAAAGCAATTCTGTTTATACAGCCTACAAAACTGCTTCTACTGATGCTATTAATACCGGTCATTATGGTGTACCGCTTCATATCAGAAATGCTCCCACAAAATTAATGGAAAAACTTGATTACGGTAAAGATTATGAGTATTCGCACAACCACAAAAATCATTATTTTTATCAGAAATTCTTTCCGGAAATTATGAATGAAAAAGAATATTATGAACCTTCAAAATTTGGATTTGAGAAAGATATAAAGAAAAGATTGGATTGGTGGAAAAACCTGAAGGAAAAACAAATTGAAGAAGAGAAATAATTTCTTTTGTACAGATCACTTCGCCAAATTTTGTAGCCAAGATGGCTACTATCCTAAAAAGCTTCTCCAAAAGAAAAATGATAATTATAATTTCCTTTGAAAAATCCAATATCAACTCTTAAAATAAAATCATTTTCAGGAAAGATTTTAATTCTTGTACCAACTCCATAAACTAATCTAAAATTGTCCTTCCGAAAGTGAGAAATATTTTCAGCAACTTGACCTGTTTCTAAAAAAAGAACATATCCGGTTTTACCAATAAATCTATCCTCAAATGGTTTTAAACGAATTTCACTTCTCAGACTGAGGAAATTTTTATCTGGATAATACCGGTCGTTAAAACCTCGAATTTTATCACCAAGATAGAACAATTTTTGGAAAGGAACATCTCCTTTACTATGACAAAATTCTGTCATTAATCCTAAAACAAAATTATTGCTATCCGATAAAGGGAGAAATTTTTTAGCTCTTGCTTCGAATGAATAATACACAAAATCACTCTTCAAAAATTTTGAATATTTATTTAAAATTGAGGTTAAATAAAAACCAGATGAAGGGAATATTTTGTCATTTTTATAATCTGCTATAATTTGAATCCCCATTCCTAAAAGGTTTCCACCTGTATATCCGATAACATTATTTGTATATAAATATCCACTTTGCTCTAAATCTGATTGATTATAAAAAGCGTATTCAAAATTATATTTTGCCATAATTTTTTTTGTGAAATTTTGTTGAAAAATAAACTTACTTTCCAAATCTTTCCGAATAAAAGATTCTTCATTTAATTTATTGTGAGAGTTATTTCCAATTCCATAAAAAGATGTTGTCCAATTTTGATATTTGAAATAAGTAGAAATTTGGAATTTATCTTTTTTTAAAATATAAGACGGTACAAACTTCAATGAATAAAACTTCTTTGTACTAAATAAAACTCGCAAAGCACATCTATGAAGATAAAAATTTTCTTTTCTTTTCGTATTTTGATTTCTAAATAAGGCAATTCCACCATAAGAAAAACCAGCTGACGTACTATGTGACACTACTGGTAGAAGATAAAAATTCTTTTCTTTTATTAAAGATTTTTCTTCAATTGCACTCATTTTGTATAGAAACAGACAGGCAATAATTAGTATTAATTTTTTCATTTTTATGATTTCAAAAATGCCATTTTTCCCAAATGAGATAAATTCTCTTTATTGAAATTATAATTGGATTCATTGTCAAAAAGCCAAAGAATTCTGGTTTTCTTATTTTTGGGTGTTTTGGGTTTAAATGTATCTTGAGAAATTATCAGGTCAAGAGAAAGTTCAGAATGTTTATTAAAAAAAAGATGAAATTCAATACAGGTTTGTGAATAATAACTTAAAGATATTTTTCCAGCAAGAGTTTCATCTGCTTTTTTTTTTGTGGGTCTGTATTTCTTTAGCAATGCTTCTTCTGTGCTGTAAAATTGATGAACAAAAAATTTTGCAAATTCTCGTTTATCACTAAATAATTCTTTTACAGGTTTATCGAGTAGAAGATAATGGGGTCTTTTTTTTTCTTCTTCAATATAATAATCCAATCTATCTTCATATTTCTCAATCATTCCTTCTAAGTTTTCCAATGTTAAAGAAATTACTTTATTTTTATTGGTTGTTAGAATCTCCATTTTCAGGTTACCGATATATTCATATTTTTCTTCATAATTTTCTGATACAGTAATATCGGAAAATCTTTTTTCTAACTTCTTCAATATTTTCATTACTGCCGATTTTGTGAGTAAACTCATTTATATCTCCTTAATCGCTGGTATATAAAGCTTATTTAGTATCTGAACGAAAAGGATAAAAGCCACTGATTGCACGGATTAGCACGGATTTAAAAGAATAAATTCTTATTGAAATTTTAATAATAATGGATAAAATAGAGAAAAAATTTAAAATCATCCTAATATTTGTAATTTC
>JAOZMQ010000311.1 GCA_029934195.1 Candidatus Cloacimonadota bacterium
TCCCAATGCTCCGGAATTTCACCAATCCAATCAATACCCGAATTTTTATATTTTTCATATTTCATAATATTTTTCATTAATTAATCCTTTATTCATCATCAATAAGAGTATTCTTTTTCATTTCAATAAGCTTTCTTTCTTTAGCTAACTCTCTAGCTAATTGCTGCTCAGTTGGTAAATGTAACATATATTTATTTGCAAAAATATTTTTATCTTCATTCAAAACAGAATATTTTGCAACTGCTTCGTTTTTCTCAGAACAAAGAATAATGCCAATTGTCGGGTTACTACCTTCTACTTTGTATAAATCTTCATACATTCTCACATAACTGTCCATTTGTCCAACATCTTTATGAGTCAGTTTTCCTATTTTTAAATCGATTAAAACAAAGCAATTAAGGATGTAGTTAAAAAAAACAAGATCAACAAAAAAGTCTTCATCTTCATATTTAAGCCTCTTTTGACGTGCTACAAAAGAAAAGCCCTTTCCTATTTCTAATAAGAAATTATGAAGATTATTGATAATAGCGTTTTCAAGATCAGATTCATAGAGTTTTGTATTATCAGGAATATTTAGAAATTCAAGGACATTCGGAGAAGTTAAAATATCTTCAACTTTTTGTAACCGGTCTTTTTTTACTTTTGTTATAAATTGCTCAGGGTTTTTACTTTTCAGCATTCTTTCATAGTAAAAGCTATGTATTTGACGTTCTAATTCTCTTTTATTCCAACCTGTTTTTATTGCTTCAATTTCGTAAAATTGCCTTGCTTTATCATCTTGAACCCTCATCAAAGCTCTATAATGTGACCAAGAAAGGTTTGGATTGAATGATGGCATCAATTCGTTACCCATTGGGTAGTGTTTTTCAATTTTGAATTCGCTACCCAATGGGTAGTGTTTTCCTCTATCTTTAAAAGTAAGATAGAAAGATCTAAAATTCCTTAAATTTGCTATGGAAAAACCAGAACCAAATTCTTCATTTAATTTGTTAGATAAATTTCTTAAAATACCTTTTCCATATTCAGCTCGTTCAGATCCATCTTGCACAGATAATACAATTTCTTTTCCGATCAACCAATATGCTGTAACCATATTGATATTAACTGATTTTATTATGTTTTGCTTTGCAATGTCTATAATCTCAACAACTGACTTAAATAGCGAATTTACAGCAATGATTGTTTTGTCTTTTTCTTTTATCATAAAATTTCCTTAAGTTTTTCAAAATTGGTAAGAAGAAATTCTTTGAGTTGTTTTTCTCTTTCTCTTCTTCTGCTGTAATACAGTAATGTTGTAAAATTTATTTCATATTTTGATAGAGCAGTTTCAAAAATAGTAATAAGCTCATAGCCTTGATAAAAGGCTAAAATGTTCTTATCGCAAAATAAATCTACTAAGATTTTTTCAATCTTTGGAATACAAATCTTATCTACTTTTTGAATAGGGGCTTTTGTTAAAAGAGATCTTACAATTATTGGTCTATTACTTTCAGAAATATTTGTTTTAAATCTTTCGTTATTAGGTTCTAAAAAAACATTTTTAAAATTTTTATCAGATAAATGATAAAACACAATATCAACTAAGTCTTTTTCAACTTCTACTAAAACTGTATTCCTAAAAGCTTGATGTCTTGAAAATTCATTTACCCAATTAGAATTCCAAACACAAACAGACACATCAGGATATTTTTTATTTATAGAACGATAAATTTTAGGAAGCATCTCATCTATATAAGGACTATAAAAATTATACTTGGTTGTAAGTTTAAATACTCCTCTTTTAACAGAAGATATAACATTGTTTTTCTTCAAGTCGTAAATATGCCATCTAAAAGTAGTTTCTTTTAGATCAGGGTATAAATAATTTAAAAAATCAAATAACTTCTGTCTGCTAAAAGACTGATTATGTGCAAAATTATTTCTTATTTCTAAATATTTTTTTTCTTTTTTATTCATATCAATAAATCCTCAACAAAGGGCAGTTTTTAAATTTTCTGTCCAATGTTGAAAAGACAATTTATTATGTAAATGTTTATAATTCATTAGGTTCTGATAATATCATTAAAAAGCTCATCTGTTTCACCTTGTAAAGCTTCTATTTCTGCAGTTATATCTTCAAGAGAATCTTCTTTTTCAAATTTAAAGAAGTATTTATTAAAATTTATTTCATAGCCTATTTTAGTTTTTTTGTGATCAATCCAGGCATCAGAAACATAAGGCAAAACTTCTTTTTCAAAATATTCTTGAATATCATCTTTAAGTGGAATTTTTTCATAATCTCTTAAATCTGCATCAGTTTCATATTCAAAAGAACCGTCTTTTAATTTCTTCTTAATTACTTTATCTGCTGTCTCATCAGCTTCCGTAAATGCTGAATAAACCTTTTTAAGATTTCCGCTTGTTGCTTTTATTTTACGCTTTTTTAATTCTGCTTCAAAAATCTTTTTAACCTGATTAAAATTTTTATGTTTTTCACCTCCGAAAAGTTCAAAAAGTGTGTCAGCAATTCTTATAAGTTTTGGTTGGTCTTGTTTGAACTCATCCATTTTATCCGTTGTTATTTCCAGAGTTAAACGAAGCGGTCTTTCAACTGTAATTTTATGATATCCAAAGTCTGAATTATCAAAAACTTTAGAAATATCATTATTTTTGAATTCAAAATATAAATCTGTAATTGCTTTTAGATGGTCTTTCGTCATTTCTTTTCTTTTTGAGCCAAGACTCTTTTTCATTTTTTGATAAAAATTTTCTCCGACACAATTAAGAAGTTGAATTTTTCCTTGTCTTTCTTCAGATTTACGGTTTGAAAAAATCCAAATATAGGTTGGAATTCCTGTATTATAAAACATCTCTGTTGGTAGAGCAATAATTGCTTCAAGCCAATCATTCTCAATCATCCATTTACGGATATTACTCTCGCCACTTCCTGCATCTCCTGTAAAAAGAGCTGAACCATTATGAACAGAAGCAATACGACTTCCAAGTTTAGAGTCCTTTTTCATTTTAGAAAGCATATTACAATCGAAAAGCATTTGACCGTCATTGATTCGGGGAATACCTGCACCAAAACGCCCTGTAAATTCTTTATATTCTTTGTCTTGATCCATTTTATATTCATTTTCTACAGGTGTTTTATCTGCTTTCCAAGACTTCCCATAAGGCGGATTTGTAAGCATAAAATCAAATTCAAGATTTGGAAAGCCATCAGTTTCACTTTTGAGAGTTGAACCATAAGCAATTTTATCAGGGTCTTCTTCTTTAATAAGCATATCAGATTTACAAATTGCGTAAGTTTCGGGATTTATTTCTTGTCCGTAAAGGTGTATTTTAGCATCAGATTGAATTTGTCCATTAGGATTAATTATAAATTTTTTAGCTTCTGTTAGCATTCCACCTGAACCGCAAGCGGGATCATAAACAAGATAAGTTCCACCGTCTTTTAATTCATCTTTAATAGGAAGAAAAACAATATTTGTCATCAGCTTTATTATTTCTCTTGGTGTAAAATGTTCTCCTGCTTCCTCATTATTTTGTTCATTAAAACGCCTGATCAAATCTTCAAAAATATATCCCATTTCAAGATTACTTAATTTATCTGGATGAAGATCAATAATTTTTGAAGTAAATTTTTCAATTAAAAGAAAAATAAGATCATTTTCGTCAAGTGTTTCAAGTTGGTTTCTAAACTTAAATTTATTTATAATCTCTTGCACATTATCACTAAAACCGTTCAGATAATTTTCAAAATTCTCTTTAATTTTTTTAGGCTCGTTTAATAATGTTGCTAAAGTAAATGGAGAATGATTATAAAAAACATATCCTGAACCGTTTTTTTTACTTGTAAGAAGCGGATCAAGATTATCAAGTTTGTCTTTGTAAGTGTTAAATGTATTTAAAACCTTTTCTTTATTTGGTTCCAAAAGACAATCTAAACGCCTAATAACTGTCATAGGTAAAATAACATCTCTGTATTTCCCTCTTTGAAATACATCTCGTAAAACATCATCTGCAACTGTCCAAATAAAATTTATAATCTTTGATAATTCTTTCATAATTTCCTCTTTTATTTAATTAAATTTATTATACCTTTTTGTTTTGGAAAAGAAAAAATAAGGTTATTTATCATTATCTTTTTTAATATACCTGTAAAAAGTAACTTTAGAAATTTCGAGTTTCCTGCAAATATCCATTACCGGAATTG
>JAOZMQ010000312.1 GCA_029934195.1 Candidatus Cloacimonadota bacterium
AATTTCCCAATTAATCTTTCTTCAGGAACTTCTGTTCTTCATGGTTAAAAAAATCCTTTTCATTCAGGCATTAGATAGAATGCAAAATAAGAATGATTCTGAGTACAAGTAACTAAATTTCATGTTTTAAAAAAAAACACTTGCTACAATTAAAGCAAAAATAAAAATCTCATAAAGAAAATCAGAAATTTCAAAAAAATAAAAGATTTGTAACTGAATTTGATTTATTATAATTTGGTTCAAGGAGTATTTATGAGCTCAGTACAGGAGAAAATTACTCAACTGAGAGAAAAAAAAGAGAAAGCAAAAGTAATGGGTGGTGAAGCACGAATTGAAAAGCAACATGCTAAAGGAAAACTTACTGCTCGTGAAAGAATTGAATTACTTTTTGATGAAAACACTTTTCGTGAAATTGATATTTTTGTAAAACATCGTAGTACAAATTTTGGTTTTGAGAAAGTTGAAATTCCAGCCGATGGAGTTATTACTGGTCACGGTCTCGTAAATGGCAGACCAATTTTTGCATATTCACAAGATTTTACTGCACGAGGTGGTTCTCTTGGCGAACAACATGCAGCTAAAATTGTAAAAGTAATGGATCTTGCTATGAAAGCAGGTGTTCCAGTTATTGGAATGAATGATTCCGGTGGTGCAAGAGTTGAAGAAGGAATTGACGCTCTAAAAGGTTATGGCGATATTTTTTTTAGAAACTCCAGAGCTTCCGGTGTTATTCCTCAAATTTCTTGTATTATGGGACCTTGTGCTGGCGGAGCGGTTTATTCTCCTGCAATGACTGATTTTGTTTTTATGGTTAAAAAAACAAGCCATATGTTTATCACAAGTCCGTATGTTATAAAAACAGTTACAGGTGAAGAAACAACTTTTGAGGAACTTGGTGGAGCTATGGTTCATAATACAAAAAGTGGTAACGCTCATTTTGCTTGTGAAGATGATATAGATGCTATCGAAAAAATGAAAGAATTATTAAGCTATCTGCCAAATAACAATCTTGAAGACCCACCGCAAGAACGTTCAACTGACGATCCAAAAAGATTGTGTCCAATGTTAGATACAATAATTCCTGATAATCCTCGACAGCCATACGATATGAAAGATGTCATTCACGAAATTCTTGATGATAGTGGTTTTATTGAGCCTCATGAATATTTTGCAGACAACATCATTATTGGTTTAGGACGTTTAAATGGTAGAGTTGTAGGAATTATCGGCAACCAACCTATGATTCTTGCCGGATGCCTTGACATAGATGCTTCCGATAAATCTTCAAGATTTATTCGATTTTGCGATGCGTTTAATATTCCTTTAATTACTTTTGTAGATGTTCCGGGATTTTTACCGGGAACGTATCAGGAATGGAATGGAATTATTCGGCATGGTGCAAAAATGTTGTGGAGTTTTTCAGAAGCAACCGTACCAAAACTTACTGTCGTAACTCGTAAGAATTACGGAGGTTCTTATATTGCAATGAGTTCTCAACATCTTGGAGCAGACATGATTTTTGCTTGGCCTTCAGCTGAAATTGCTGTTATGGGAGCAAAAGGAGCTGTAGAAATCATTTCCTCATATAGAAAAGATATTAAAAATGCAGATGATCCAAATGCAATGAAACAAGAAAAAATTTCTGAATATGAAACAGCTTTTAATAATCCTTATATTGCAGCTCAACACGGATATATCGATGATATCATTGTACCTTCCGAGACACGGCTACGATTGATTGAC
Organism: Candidatus Cloacimonadota bacterium; assembly: GCA_029934195.1. Lineage (GTDB taxonomy): Bacteria > Cloacimonadota > Cloacimonadia > Cloacimonadales > JAOZMQ01 > JAOZMQ01. Next base: position 1,744 of record JAOZMQ010000312.1, read on the forward strand.
GCTTTAGAAATTCTTGTTACGAAAAGAGAATCCTTACCTCCAAAAAAACACGGGAATATTCCTCATTAGAATATTCAATGTATAAAAGAATTTGGAGAGATAAATGAATAAAGAAAAAAAAAGACGTGCTGCGATTGTAGCTGTAATGAGATATCTTCAAGAAGAAGATGAAAAAAAGAAACAGAAAAGTACAAATTATTGGGCAAAAAGTGGACGTGAAATCATTATGAAAAACAGGATAATGGTTCAGCGTCGTAGCTCATCAAGATAACCTATTGATAAAAAATGAAGTATAAATCCAAAAAAGAGATACTGAATTCCGGAGGTATAAATGATATTCGATAAACACGGCGTATTAGAAATGACCGAAATGCGGTACGAAATAGATCGACCAAAAACTAAAAACCCTATTAAAATCCAAGATTTAACATTTCGTGATGGACACCAATCTATTTTTGCAACACGAGGAAGAACTGAAGATATGATTCCGGTTGCTGAAAAAATGGATGAAATCGGTTTCTATTCTATGGAAGTTTGGGGTGGTGCAACTTTCGATACTATGCATCGCTTTTTAAATGAAGATCCATGGGAAAGAATTAGAACTTTAAAAAAATATATTAAAAAAACTCCATTTTCAATGCTTTTGCGGGGACAAAATGTAGTAGGTTACAGAAATTATGCTGATGATGTTGTGGCTACTTTTATCCAAAGAGCTATTGATAATGGTATTGATATTTTCAGAGTTTTTGATGCTCTCAATGATTTCAGAAATTTTGAAACTGCTGCAAAAGTAATTATTGATAATGGAAAACATTTCCAAGGTACTATTTGCTACTCACTTACAGAACCGAGAATGGGTGGAGAAACTTATACAATAGATTATTATTTGGAAAAAGCAAAACAATTAGAGAGTATGGGCGTGAATTCAATTTGTATCAAAGATATGGCTGGACTTGTCTCTCCTTATGATGCTTACAATCTTGTAAGAGCTTTGAAACAAACCACAAAATTACCGATTCATCTACACACACATTTTACTTCTGGAATGGGAGATTTAGCAATTTTCAAAGCAGTTGAAGCCGGTGTGGACATAATTGACACTTGTCTCTCTCCTTATGCTTATAGAACTTCTCATCCTGCTGTTGAGCCAATGGTTCTTTCATTTCTTGGAACAAATAGAGATTCCGGTTTAGATGTGAAAAAAATTGCAAGTGTTAGTAAAGAATTGGAAAAATCCATACCAAAATATATGCAATTTCTTGATAACACAAAACTATCTGTTATTGATACGAATGTTATTCTCCATCAAACTCCGGGAGGAATGCTCTCAAATCTTGTTAATCAATTGCGTCAAATGGATGCTCTTGACAGGCTTGATGATGTTTTTGAAGAATTACCAAAAGTACGAAAAGACCTCGGAGACATTCCACTTGTAACTCCTACAAGTCAGATTGTTGGTATTCAAACCGTAAACAATGTCCTTTTTGATAAAGATGGTGAAAGATATTCACAAATTACAGAACAAGTAAAAGATTTGTGTTATGGTTTGTATGGAAAAACAACTAAACCTATTAATCCGGAACTTCAGAAAAAGGCTTTAAAAGGATATCCACGAGGTGAAGAGCCAATAACAACAAGACCAGGAGATGTTATTGAACCGGAATTACCTGCTGTCCAAAAAGATGTAAAAGGGCTTGCAAAAAACATTGATGATGAACTTATAGTTGCTCTTTATCCAGTTACAGGTAAACGTTTTCTTAAATGGAAATATGGAATAACACCTATTCCGGAAGATGTTAAACCTAAAACGATTGAACAAGTAGAAGCTGAAAAAGACCTTATTGCAAAAGCTCTTTCCGGAGAACTTACAACAAAAAAAGGTGAAAGTGAAATCCCAGCTAATGCTCGCTCATTCAATGTCTTTGTTGATGGAGAATTATTCAAAGTTGATGTAGCAGACCCAAATAATAACAATTCTTCTAAAAGCAAAAAAAAGATAAATAATAAAAAAGAAAAACATGAAGAAGATTCGCATTTATTAAAAGCTCCAATTCCGGGAATGGTTGTTGAATATAAAAAAGAAATCGGAGACGAAGTGAAAGTCGGAGAAACAATTGTGATTCTTGAAGCAATGAAAATGTTCAATAGTTTGAATGCCAAAACTGACGGAAAAATCAAAGAATTCAAATTCGATTCTGGTGACACTGTTGCAAAAGGTGATGTCATTGTAGTTTTTGAATAAGATAAGTCGCTGTTGCGAAATAAACTTTATAAATAGCGAAGAAAGTCATAATTCAAAGTTGATTTGTAAAATTATTTTGTTACAGTGACTAATCACTTGACATAAAATAAAGATATTTGGATATGGATTTATCCAAGGGTGATTAGCTCAGTTGGTTAGAGTGCTACGTTGACATCGTAGAGGTCACTAGTTCGAATCTAGTATC
>JAOZMQ010000313.1 GCA_029934195.1 Candidatus Cloacimonadota bacterium
AAAAAAGAGAACTAAGCTACAGAGTAGCGACAAAAAAAGAAAATTCAGGAAAAGTCAGTTTTCGGTCAAGTACTATACTAAACTTCTCAAGCATACCTCGAAAAAATTATTGAAAGGGAGGACTAAACTGATCGAACTCAAAATTAACAAAAGTAACTTGTTTTCTTCTTGTTGAAAATTGTTTAAAAAGGTTGTTACAATTCATTGCAAAGCAAGCTCAAAAAAACAGAGATCCATGAGTTCACACAGACAGAAGTTCCTCACGGAGTAGGTACTTCTGTTTTCTCTCTCTACCTGAAATAAATTTTCGTAAGAAATTCCATATAAAATACCAGCTGGAATGTATTTTGCTATAATCTTAAAAAAAATAAAAACAACAATACCCTTTGGAGGATTTTAATGAAAATTTTGAAGAGAGCAATGCTAATTTTATTCCTGATCTTGTTATCAGTACATCTCTTTTCCAAACCTGTTTCAGAACTTACACAAAATGGAGAAACAATAAACTTAAAATTATCGCAATCATCACAATTATCACGAGAGATTGAAAATAATTTTATTCAAAAAACATTTGCAATTTTGGCAGAAGAAGTTGAAATTGTTGTCAATTCAATGAGAATATCTAATTATGATCTCAATAATCAATTAATATCAACTACAAATCAAATTGATAATTCCAGAATTTTACTTGCTAAAAAGTTTATAATGAGAGATTTACATGGCTTTACTATCAAAATTGAAATGAAAAAAAATGATAATAGTAATGGATATTCAATATTAGAAGCAGTTGATTTTGATATCAATCCTATTTCAATAATTTCCTTTCCTGAAACAGTTTCTGAAGCATTTCTTCCGGTCTATGAAAGTTTTGTCGATAATTATGAAACTTGTTATCTGAGAAATCTTCCTACTAAAAAACCTTCAATATTGATTATCAATCATCAATTATTGAATAATTATTCAGGTCCGTTTATTCCATGGAAAAAATCACTCGGTTTTGATGTAACTCTTGCTAATATTGAAGAAGTATCTCCAACAAAAGATAGGACGGAAATTAAAAATTACATTGCTGATGTTTACCATAATTCTCCAAATCCACCGGATTACCTTATTATCGTTGGTGATGTAAGTGGTGCTTTTTCCTTTCCAACTTTTACTATTACATCTGCTCTTGGTGAAGAAAATGCAACAGACCTTAATTACACTTTAATTGATGGAGATGACTTTTTACCGGAGATATTGACCGGTCGTATTTCTGTCTCAAATTCAAGTGATTATACAACTATTATCAGTAAAATCTATAACTATGAAAAAAATCCTTATATGACCAACACGGATTGGATGAAAAGTGCACTTGTTGTTGCTGGTAATTATAGTTCTCAACCACCAACTCCGGTTACACCTCTGCTAACCTCCAAATGGATTCACGATGAACTAATCGCAAAAGGATATACGAGAGTCGATACTTTCTTCTATCCAAATGCACCTGAAACATGTGGACCGGAAATTGTAAATAGTATTAATGAAGGTGTTCAATTCGTCAGTTATCGTGGTTGGGGGAATGTTCATGGTTGGAATTATCCGCAATTCTACAAAGATGTACATTTACCACAAACGACAAATGCAGCTATGATGCCAATTGTAACTTCAATTGTCTGTAATACAGGTGATTTTGCAAATCAATCGGATTCAGAATGTTTTGGTGAAAAATGGATGCGTCTTGGTACTCCAACAAGTCTTGGTGGTTGTGTTGCCTTTTATGGTCCTACAGATCTCCATACAAGTACAGAAATGAATAATTCAATTGCTTCCGGATTTTATCATGGTGTTCTTCACGAAGGAATCCGTAGTTTTGGAACTGCTGTTATGAGAAGTAAAACAGAATTATACAATAATTATCCGAATGATCTTTCATCTGGGGAACATGTAGAATTTTATTTCTCAGTTTATAATATGCTTTCTGATCCTTCTTTAAATATGTGGAATCTTATTCCAAGCCAAATCAACGCAAATTTACCTAATTCTATTGAACAAGGAAAGAATTATTTGGAGATTAATTTACCGGAAAACTTAAACGGAGCGCATATTACTGCTTCATCTGATAATGAAAATTTCTCATTTACAAAGCTGATTAATGGACATGCTTTATTGCCGATTGATACTGAAAATGAAGGAAATGTATTGGTTACAATCTCTATAAAGAATTTCATACCTCTTCAAGTTGAGATTCCAATCGTAGCATCTGATAATATTGGAATTATTTCACATAATTTAAACTCAATAATAGTAGGAGAAGAATCAACTTTGAATCTTACTGCAAAAAATTTCAGTAACGCAACCATCAACAATGTTACTGCTGAAATTTCTTCTAATAGTGAATTCATCTCCGGATCGACAGCTTTTAATTTTGGTTCAATTAATTCATTGGCAACTTCTGATGCTTCCGCAACATTTAATATTGCAGCAGAATGTCCGGACAATGAGATTATTGAATTGATTATCACTTTTTCAAATGGAGATGTTTCAAAATTAGAAATTATTGCCGGCGGATTTACTTTTGATGCTCAAACAATTTCTTTCGATGGAGATGGATTTCTTGATGCTGGTGAAACTTCAGATATGTTTATAGATATTGTAAATATTGGAGAAATTTCCGGTGAAAACATTTCCGTATTCATTACTTCACTTACAGATGCCGTTGTAGTAAATAATGATGAGTATGCTATTGCATCAATTCCTGTTGGTCAAACGATTCAGGCAAGTTTTAATGTTACAGCTCAAGAGTCTGCAGCTCTTGGCAGAAATCTTCACTTTGAAATCGATGTACGAGATAATGAAGGACGAAGCTACAAAATGATTAGATTTACAAATCTTGGAGAGGTTGATAATACAGCTCCAACCGGACCGGATTTTTATGGATATTATGCTTATGACAACAATGATCTTGGATATGAGAATTCTCCTGCACCTGTTTATGATTGGATTGAAATTGATCCAAACGATGGTGGACCTGCAACTGGTGTTACTGTTTTTGAAAGCTTTGATGATGCCTCTGATGTCATTGATCTTCCATTTACATTTAGATATTATGGTGTTGATTATGATATTGCGACAATATGTTCAAATGGATGGTTGTCATTTACTGATACTTGGATGAGAAATTTCCGTAATTGGAATATTCCAGCGGCTCTTGGACCTAAGGCTTTATTAGCTCCATATTGGGATGATCTCAAAGGTGCAAATAATGGTACTATACCGCTCAGAGTTTGTACTTATTATGATCAACCAAATGATAGATTTATTGTGGAATGGAATAATGCTTATAACGGTTGTAATCAGGTTTCATTAGAAAAATTTCAAATTATTTTAGAACCAAAACCAAATGAAGATGGAGACATTACTTTCCAATATCACACTATTGATAATCCGGACGAAGGCAGAAATTATTGTACTGTTGGAATTGAAAATTATTCTCATACTGATGGTCTTTGTTATACTTATGCTGGTTTTTATCCCGAAAGTGCAACAATATTACAAGCCGGTTTGGCAATAAAGTTTACTACAAATAGTCCTGATTCTTTTATAGAGAATGATAATTCTACAAACAACTATAATTTTTCATTGACACAAAATTATCCAAATCCATTTAATCCAACAACCAATATAGTTTTTTCATTAGAAGAAAGTAGCGATATTTCTCTTGAAATTTATAATGTAATTGGACAAAAGATTACAACATTGGCTATGGGACGATATGCTTCTGGTAGCCATCATATTGAATGGAATGGGATTGATGAAAATGGAAAGCGTGTAAGTTCCGGAATTTATTTCTACAAACTTTCCACTCCAAATAATTCAGTTCAGAAAAAGATGCTTCTACTTAAATAGAGAAGTATCCATAAATTAGATTTAAAATATTTTCCGAATGGTTGTTGAAACCATTCGGATTTTTACTTAATATATGAACGAAAAGGAATTTTTTAACAATGAAGAACAGAAGTTCCTGAAGAAAGATTAATTGGGAAATTATTTATTTTTCAGCTTCATAGAAGCGATATTTCTGTAGCCCAATGCGTTAGCGTTGGGTAAAGAAAAATGAGAATTAAGCTACAGAAGATCATGAAGAAAAGATTAATTGAGAAATTATTTGTTTTTCAGCTTCAT
>JAOZMQ010000314.1 GCA_029934195.1 Candidatus Cloacimonadota bacterium
TCTTCATTCTTCATAATAAGATAATTTTGATTAACATCTCCTCCAAAAATTTCAACCCAAGGTTTTCATAAAATTGTTTTGACATCTTGATGTCCTTAACATTAAGACTTACAGATAATATACCTAATTTCATCTTTATGCTTACTTTTATTCTTTTTCTTTGTTTATTTTACTATGATCATCACGAATATAAAAAAATAGAAATCACAATTTTATTTGTCAACTACAAAAAATTGAAAACAGTATTTGAACATTTGGTTGTCTTTTTTTAAGAGAATTCATTGTTTCAAAAAAGTTCTTTACACTCTAACAAAAAAAAAAAAATGTCTCGAAAATACTTAATTGAGAGGAATAATGAGAATTGATATATTATTAAATAAATTGTGTTTGGTAAAAACACGAAGTATTGCTAAAAAAGCTTGCGATAAAAACTTAGTTTTGGTCAATGAAAAAATCATCAAATCGAGTCACAATGTTAATGTTGGTGATCTGATCGAGTTTTCTGTTTATGGTTACAAAATGAGATTTCAACTTGAGAAAATGATTGAAGGAAATGTGTCAAAAAAAGATGCCCCTGATTATTACAAAATTCTATCACGTGAGAAAATAGAAATTGATGAAGTGTAATATCGTTTTTTCAATGGAAAAGAGATACTTACTTCTAATTATTTTTAGCTTTAGTATCTTTATTTTAACTGCACAAGATTGTAAAAGTAAATTAGCTTCATCTATAAAACCAATTTCTGAGAACTCAATTATTTCAACCGGATTTGAATTAGGTTTTTTAGGAGTTCATCAGAATAACGGAGATATGTACTCAACAATCAAGTTATTTTCCGGACTTAGTTTTGATTTCTCCAGAAAACACAGTTTTTATTTTGAAGGTGGAATTAAAAGATGTGAGCGAGATGTTAAAGATTCCGGAATATATTTTCAATGTGGGAAAAAATGTTATCAAAATATTATACATTACGGTTTAAGAGAGGCTTTCTACAACTATTTTTCTGAAAATACTATTGCAAAAATTGGATTTCAAACAATGATTTCAAATGATTATTTTTTGGTTAATGAGCGTTCTTGGGGTTTAACAATTACTCAAAAAATTGAAAGTTATTCTTTTTATTTTTCCGGTTTCACTGTTGTAGATGATTTCGCTAAAAATGGTCGATTTTGTGGGAATAAGTGCTTATTAAGTAGCGTCTTTCACAATAGAGAATATGATGTTCTTGGCAAAAATTATGGTGATACTAACTTCATCTCATTTGTCATTAAAAAAGATTTTTCCTATGAGAAAAAAAAACTTAAATCGATAAATAAGAACTCACCGGAAATTTTAGATAATGACTTTTCTGACGATGAGTTTTCAGATGATGAATTCTCCACAGACGAATTTGCCTCTGATGATGAGTTTTCAGATGATGAATTCTCCACAGACGAATTTGCCTCTGACGATGAGTTTTCAGATGATGAATTTTCTAACGAAGAATTCTCTGATAATTCTTCTCATAGCAAAAATCAATCAAAAAAGAAAAAGAGCAACCTATTAAAAGAAGTGGGATTAATTTACTATAGTGAATTTGGAAATAGTATTGTTGAAAAAAATCATTATTTTGGTGCTTTTACATCTTTCAATTTCCCATTAGGGCTTCGTATAAAATCAGAAATTTTGACACAAATAATTGATAATAATGACATGCTCATTGGTTATTTTGAAGCAAAAAAAAGGTTTGTTTGGGAAAATGGAGAAAACACAAATTTCTCTGTAAAACTATATAGAGATATTATTGCAAGTGATGATGCCGTTTTTTCTCCACGTTTTACAAATATATTTCTTGGAGAGGTTTTGAGATTTGATGCTAATCGTTTACCACTTGTTTATAAAAGCATAAAACATAATTTTCGCTCTAAAAAAAGGATATTTGTACAATTAAAAATGCTAAAATTATTAACAGAATCTTATTATTCTGAAATTGATTTCCTTGCTGGAATTACTATTAATGAAAAACTAAATACAGTTTTTACAACATCATTAATTAGAAAAAATGCAGATGATAATCCTATTTATATGTTACAATTAGATTTAAGATATGCACTTTTTTAGGAGAATTTTATGAAAAAAATATTCTATTTATTTATTATAGTTTTGGGGCTTTTTATTCTTCTCAGTTGTGCAAAAGACAATCGTAAAAAAGTGAGAGTAGAATTTTCCAAATGTTCTGTTTGTATGGAATGTATTGATGATTTAAAATGCCCTTATGATGCTTTTATTGTTGATGAAAAACGAAATACAATAATTATTGATCAGGATAAATGTGAACAATGCATGGTTTGTGTAGAAGATTTTGTCTGTCCAGATGACGCTATTACTACAAAAAATGATATTGTAAATCCTGCCCCTTTAAAAGAATTTTCTGCTATTTCTGATTCTCTTGGAACAATGAAAATTTGCTTTATTGCTACTGGAGATGATAGCACAAATTTTATGGCTTATGCTTATAATTTCATATTAAGGGATTCAGCAAAAACTATAATTATTCCAACTTTTATTAATGATGATTCTTTAACTTATGAACCACCTATTCCAAGTTTTGCAGGTACAAAAGAAGAATGGGAAATCTCCAATCTACCTGCAGGAAAAACAATTTCTATTCATCTTGAAGCTCTTGATGAAGCAGGAAATTCTTCAGGCATCATTAGGCACGAAGTCGTTATTTCTAATAGTCTCGGAGATTTTATCTCTCCAGATGTTATTAAAGATTTAACCGCAAATTCTTATGTTGATAGCATTGTCTTAACCTGGACAGCACCTGGTGATGATAGAATGAGAGGAAGTGCTACAAATTATAAAATTCATTATGATGATATTTCTATTGAGAATTTTATTTGGGAAAATGCTGATTCCCTTGATTATCAATTACCACCTCTAACTTCTGGACAACAAGAAAAACTCATTCTTACAGATTTTGAAATCGGAAAAGATTTTTGTTTTGCGATAAAATCTTGTGATGAAGCAGGGAATATTAGTGAAATATCCAATATTGTTCAAGCTTCAATCACGGGTGATATAACAGCTCCAAATCAGATAATAGATTTAGTTGGATTTTCATATAGTGACAGTCTTGTTTTAGAATGGACTGCTCCCGGCGACAATGGAAATATTGGAATCGCTGATAGTTACCAAATCCGATACGATGAAATTTCTATAGAAAATTTTGATTGGGAGAATGCTGATTCATTGGATTATTTGTTATCGCCAAAAGCTTCCGGACAACAAGAAAAACTTACAATTACAGATTTTGAGAAAGGAAAAGAATTTTGTTTTGCCATAAAATCATCTGATGAAACTGGAAATATTAGTACAATTTCCAATTACGTTTTGGCTTCAATTACCGGTGATATTACTGCACCAAATAAAATTAATGATTTGATTGTATCCTCATACAATGATAGCCTTGTTTTAGAATGGACTGCTCCCGGTGATGATGGAACTCTTGGAACTGCTGATAAATATCTAATCCATTATGATAATATTCCTGTTGAAAATTTTAATTGGGAAAGTGCTGATTCACTTGATTGCCAATTATCTCCTTTAATTTCTGGACAACCGGAAAAACTCACAATTACAGATTTCGAGATTGGACAAGAATTTTACTTTGCCATAAAATCAATAGATGATGCTGGAAATATCAGTGAGATGTCTAATTTAGACCAAGGATCAATAACAATTGATGTTATTCCACCAAGTCAAATTACTGATCTCAGCGTTATTTATGATGATTATGATGCCGCATTGGAATGGACAGCATCTGGTGATGATGGTAATATCGGAACTGCTACTAATTATGAACTTCGTTATAGTGATTCTTTTCTCACAGAAGAAAATTTTAACCAAGCAACTCAATATTCTTTGGAAATTCATCCAGATAGTTGTGGTCAACTTGAGCATTTAGATTTGCAGAATTTAGAATTAAACCAAGATTATTATTTCGGGATTAAAAGTATTGATGAAAATGGAAATGCTTCTCTTCTTTCTAATATCGTCAATTTTTATTTAACCGGTGATATCATACCGCCAGCTTCTATCACAGATTTATCAGCTGGTTCAATTTCAAATACTTCAATACTTATTGCTTGGACTTCTGTTGGTGATGATAGTTTGGT
>JAOZMQ010000315.1 GCA_029934195.1 Candidatus Cloacimonadota bacterium
GCAAGCTAATTTATAGAATTAGCAGAAAAACATTATTTTGATGTCAGGTTTTCTGAAACTCAGAACTTAGCAAAATCAGGTTTCTTGTGGAAAGTTTGTGAAAGAGTGTGGTTTATAATTATATTCAAATCTCCTGTAAATCTTGCGAATTATTTGCGAGTTGAAATTGTGAAAATAGCTGATTTAGTGAGTTCTAAAACTATTCTTTTTACAATTTTTTTCTATCAGTTTTTCATTTTCTAAACCTAAAAAACTTAGGGAACCTTGTTACTCTAAAGATTCCCTAAGTTATTAAAAACTGTATTGTTAAATTGTTAGCAAGTGATTGTAATTTGTAAGAATCTATGATCAATCATAATGCTTGTGTACAGAAAGGTTCGCTATTTTACATTTTATCATTACTTAAAAAAACGTTGTAATAAACCTTTAAAAGCTTTTCCATGACGTGCTTCATCTTTACACATTTCGTGAACAGTGTCATGAATAGCATCATAGCCAAGTTGTTTTGCTTTTGTTGCAAGGTCTTTTTTCCCTTTACAAGCACCAAATTCAGCCTCTACTCTCATAGTGAGATTCTTTTTTGTATCAGCAGTAACTACTTCTCCAAGAAGTTCTGCGAATTTTGCTGCATGTTCAGCTTCTTCAAAGGCTATTCTTTTGTATGCAGCTGCAATTTCCGGATAACCTTCTCTATCTGCTTGACGGCTCATCGCTAAATACATTCCAACTTCTGTACATTCACCGGTGAAATTGGCTCTCAGCCCTTCAAGGATTTCAGAATCAACATCTTTTGCAACACCAACTTTGTGTTCATCAGCCCAAATCATTTCGCCTTCTTGTAATTCAAATTTGTTTTTTGGAGCTTTGCATACCGGACAAATTTCAGGTGCTTCTTCTCCTTCGTGAACATAACCACATATAGTGCAAATCCATTTTTTCATTTTGACTCCTGTAAATTAATTTATTATTTTTGGTATTGCTTAACAAATTGAACTCTTTCATAAAGAGTATCATTTATTTCAGCAGATTTACTTAATTTTCCTTTAAATTTTTGAATTGAATCATACTTATGTTCTTCCATCCAACTTTGTATTTCTTTTAAGTATTCTCCAATTATTTTATGAGAATTTTTATAGATAGAAGAAACTATTTGAACAGAAGAGGCTCCTGCTAAAATTAATTTCAAAGCATCTTTTCCATTATGAATACCGGTAGTAGCACATAAATCACAATCGACAATATTGCTCATAATTCCAATCCAACGCAAAGTATTTGACATATCAGTCGGTGTGCTAAAAGAATTTCCAAAAATAGTTTCTTCTTTTTCAAGATCAATATCCGGAGAAGAGAATTTATTAAAAAGAACCAATCCTTGAATCTTTGAATGTGAGAAGCGTTGTAACATCTTTGCTACATTATTAAAATAGTAGCTGATTTTAATTGAAACAGGAATAGAAATTATATCTGTAACTTTATCAATAATGTTTAGATAAATTGATTTTATTTTATCATCTGCTATTTGTGGGTCCGATGGAAGCATAAAAATATTTAGTTCTAATCCATCAGCACCAGCATTTTCAATTTGTTTTGCAAATTCTGTCCATTTTGAAGAGCTCATGCAATTTATACTGGCAATAATTGGAATATCAACTGCTTGTTTGGCTTCTTGGATTAGCTTTAAATAATCATCTAAAATATGTTGCTTTTCATAGAATTTTAGATAATCATACATCTCAGGGTGTGAAATTAGGAATTCTTCATTTCCCATATCCTGTTCCATTTCTACCAATATTTGTTCTTCAAATAAAGATTTCAAGACAACTGCTCCAGCTCCTGATTCTGCAAGTTCTTTAATAGAAATGACATTATTAGTTAAGCCACTTGATCCTACAATAATGGGATTTTTTAAATCTAAACCCATATATTTTGTTTTTAAACTTATCACGAAACCTCCATTCTTATTCTCTAATTTTCTGTTAAAATCTTTTTAGCAGACATTGTCCAAAATTTTAACTTATGTTTAATTTCTTCTTGTCCCAATCTTAGAAATAATTTTTTTATTTCAAAATTTTCAATTTCTTGAGAAAGTGCTTTATATGGTTTTTTTGAATATTCTTCTCTTTTCATTGCAAGAATCAGAATGTTCTGATAATTCATATTCTCTGTAGATTCTTACTCAACCAAATAATCACTAATTTTTAAATCTCAAACCTCGTCAACTTTAATATTCTTAATTTCTTTACTAAATAAATTCTTAAGAATTTATACAAGATTTTCTTCCATTTTTTCAAACTTGAAGAGCAATCCTCGTTATTCTTGAAATTCAATAAAAAAATAGGACACTACAAAAAATAGCATCCCACAATGTGTCAATTAATCAACAATGCTGAACATATCCTTTCCTACTCCACAATCGGGGCAAGTCCAATCTTCAGGTAGATCTTCAAATTTCACATTATTATTATCTTTTGGGTCATAAACATAACCGCAAACATCGCATACATATTTTACCATTTTTTCTCCTCCAATTACTTAATAATTTTTTGATTGAATTTCAAAATATGCCTGTGGATGTTTACAGACAGGACATATTTTTGGAGCTTCTATACCTTCGTGAATGTGACCGCATTTCAAGCATTTCCAATATACTTTTCCTTCTTTTATGAAAGCAGAACCTTTCTCAATATTAGAAAGAAGTTTTTTATATCGTTTTTCATGTTGCATTTCAATTTTGGCAATTTCTTCAAACATAAAAGCCAACTTAGTGAAACCTTCTTCGCGAGCTTCTTTTGCCATTCGTGGATACATTTCTGTCCACTCTCCATTTTCTCCGTTTGCTGCAGCTTTTAAGTTTTCAATTGTATTTCCAATCCCACTTAAAGCTTTGAAGTGAAGTTTTGCATGTTCTTTCTCATTTTCAGCGGTTTCTAAGAATATATTGGAAATCTGTTCGTAACCTTCTTTTTTAGCAACTTTAGCAAAGTAAGTGTATTTATTCCTTGCTTGAGATTCTCCAGCAAAAGCTTCCCATAGATTTTTTTCTGTTTTTGATCCTTTTAATTCTGACATATCTTCTCCTTTTATTAGATTTATATTAATTCTTAAGAGTTTTTGTTTAAATCTTAGGAATTAACTTTTCCACAATCCGTGTAAATTGCACCATTCTCTTGCTTCCAAGACTTTATCCTTTTTTACAGAGAAAAATGCTTCAGGTACATCATTTGGTTTTAATTCCTGACGGTAAACTTGATCTTTTGTAAGAACTTCAATAAATTTGATATAATGTTTCTCTAACATTGGATGGGCTGTGTTTTGTCCAACTTTTACTAAAATCCCATCATCTTTTTCTTCAATAAAAGGAACGTGTTTTTCAGTAGAAGCATCTTTTGTTTGTGCTTCTAATTTTACCATTGGAACACCGCAGCAAACTAAAACCGGAGCACCTTCATTGATGATTTCTACAACATTACCACATTTTTCACAATAGTACACTTCTCTTAAATTTGTCATTTTTCTCTCCTTTTTTTATTTCACTGGTGGATTAAACACCCGAGATGATAATTCATTGTCAATCATCAACATTCCGTGTCCATTTCCACCGAGCATTTTCAATTTTCCCAATATTGTATCCATTGAAGCTTCTTCTTCAACTTGTTCATCAATAAACCAATTAAGGAAACTTTTTGTGGCATGATCTTTTTCATCGATTGCAAGATCCATTAATTCATTGATTAATTTTGTTACATATTGTTCATGAATGTATGCTAATTCAAAAATTTCTAATGCAGATTCAAAATCTACTTTAGGTTTAGAAATTTCTTTTAATAGAATCCTACCACCTCTTTCATTAATAAAGTCATACATTTTCATTGCATGGAAATGTTCTTCTTGAGTTTGGATTTTAAAAAAATTTGCAAACCCCGGAAGATTCTCTGCATCAAACCAAGTTGCCATGGATAAATACAAATATTCAGAATAGAATTCTTTGTTAATTTGTTCATTAAAGGCATCTTGTAACTTTTGTGAAATCATATTTTCTCCTTTGTTTTATTTTGTTATTGTAAAATAATCTCTTGTGTTTACAATTATTTTATGTGAAGTTATACTAAACTA
>JAOZMQ010000031.1 GCA_029934195.1 Candidatus Cloacimonadota bacterium
TCACCAAACTTCCATCAGGTGGAAGTTTAAAATTTTCTGCAATGTTCATCATGTTTTGTGCAGTTTCGGGTGTTGCAGGGCGGGAAAGTTCGACCAATACATTATTGGAAAAGGGTAGACGTCTACCCTTTTGACCGTACTTTTCGGCAACTCTCATACATACCGATACAAAAGCAATGAATTACTTTTATTTGTTACGTTACGTCTGTTTACAAGCTGAATAATAAGATACAGTTATCAAGGATTTGTTGCAATATTTACCTTTGGAGTATTCTGTTTGGATATGTTATTGTACTGACAAAACTGGAGGTATCAGCGATATGAATCAAAATTACTTGCCTTATGCATTGCTATCATTGCAGATGATAACCAATGCCGTCAATGACGTATTAAAAGGCCAGGACTGCCAGTCAATAGAGAGATGGTTAGACAATGACAATGCAAAATTTCCTTACAGTCATTGTATCCATTGGCTGCAGAAAACTCTTGATACCAACAGTCAAGGAACACTTGACGGTCAATATTTAAAAACTCAGATCAAAACGGATCCAACAGGAGCATTGGAAATACTGTCAGCTATCAGAACAAAGATTCATTCCGACAGTTATGATACGGATTTTATAACCGGAGAAATATTAAATGAGCAAGCCCGAAAAATTAAATCTTGAAACTCTTATTGATTCTATCCACCGTTTTCACGGTAAAATTGGAAATGTTGCATTATCAATGAGATCTGGGGAATCGACAATACACGACTATAGGTATAAGTATAAGCCAGTCCAGCGGGCATTCAAAGATGCCAGAGAGAGCAGATATTGTACCCTCGCAGATATGGCAGAATTAAAGCTGCTGAACGCAGTAAATAACGGATTGGCATGGGCTGTTAGGTTTGTATTGGATACACAGGGAAACCGGCGTGGCTTCGCTCCCAAACAGCAGATAGAGCATAGCCAGTCAACTGCTTCCAAGTTGGTTGTCATTGAAAGCTGAGTCCAGACCGGTTAAAAAAAAGATCTTTGGAAACGGTTACATATTGGTTACAAATTACACAGGTGTAACGAAAAGTTTACACTTTTACACTTGTGCTGAACATACTGATATGTGCACATTTGTACATTTTTTTATGTCATAATGTGTCACAAAAAAGTGTTACCAACTATCACCATGAGGAATGGGCAAAAAGGCAATTTATTGCCCTTTTCAAAATACAGGTAGCGGTTACAATTCAGTCCATAAACCTATTTTGCATGTCAGTTTATAGATTTTGATTTATAGACGAGTTTACGGACACTTTTAAGTACGTTTATGGGTTAGATTATATTCTTTTTGAAAAGTCCATAAAACACTTGTTTTATGGACTGTAATCTTTTGCAGATTCGGTTTAACCGGACGGTTAGAGTTGGTGAGACTTAAAGCCAGATAACAACCACTGCTGGGAGCCAAAGATTAAAAGCCGGTATTCATTCATTTGAGCATTGGCTGGATAAGAGTATGTTCGCCATCATAATGGATTGACAGAGCCGCACCAGGTGCTGTAAAAAAAAGGCCAGGAACATTGCCTCGAATAGAGAGGATTGAGATAGAGAGCAGCAACTGCCATAAACAGGCATAATAAAAGAAACATTGCCTCGATTAGAGAGGATTGAATATTCAAGTTTTACTTGTCAGTTGGGAACCAAAGATTTAAAGCTGATACTCATTAAATTGAGTATTGGCTTTTTTTTGTGATTGATTTCGTAAAAGTCAAAACGTATGTAAACCAATGAATAACAGTATTGACAGCAGTTTTGAACTGTATAGATTAAATATACGCAGGCCGACGTTGGTAAAATGCTCGGCGGGTGGGGTATTAGTAAAGTTAAAAAATATTCTATGCTTGATAAAATATCTCCACCTGCATGGAATGCAATAGTTCCCACTTTTTCAGATGTGGGAACCTCAATAGAAAATAGTACGGGAACCCCAAAAGTTCCCGTGGGAACTTTCTCGGAACGATTACTCCGCAGTCTATTCGACCTAACCGAATTACACCAAAAGAAAATAATCCAAGGATTAATCGACGGCAAAATAAAAAACTCCCAAGTTAAACGATTTCTAAACCGCCAAGTGAATATATAAAAAGTAACTCGCTTAGGGAAAACTCTGCCCTAAGCGGTGTGCCAAATAATACAGATAACGGGACAGCAAGAGACAAAGCCGCAGAACAGTTGAACTAGTCATTGATTAAAAGCCATTGAAAGCAATCAGGCATGGTTTACCCTCACTGAAAATTTCAAAGTTGCGGATTCCGCAACTTTGAACGGTGTCAACAAAACATCCCTTCTGCTTCTTTGTGGAAAAGACATCACCGAATCGGCAAAAGAAAAAGTACTCACTGAAGCATTCAATGCCTTTCCTGCCATGTGAAATCTTATCGAATACTATCCCTTGCACAACGTATGAGAGCCTTTAAAATCAGTATTGAAACGTATGCAGATATCTATTGATAAAGTGGTTGTTCGGAATTTCCGGCAGACCAGTTGACGTGCTGAACAGTTGAGGAACGGAAAGCACTTAAACGGAAAGCTGATGGTGGCAAAAGTTCTGTCAATTTTGTAAAAGAAGATGTGGAAAACTCTGCCATATCTTCTTTTACAAATAATACAGAAACCGGAACAGTTAAACGTATGCAGAGCCTTTATTAATGCTATGTTCGCTCATTCCGTATTGTATAGAGAATTACCAATAATAACGTAACAGTACACGCAGTTATTAACTCAAATAAATTAATCCATTGACAGAGTATTAATCATAACATATAAGTGTAGCGTAACAGTACACGCAAGAAATATAAACCAGCCACCACAGGAGAGGAGGAGCTTATCATGGTCATGGAGAAAAAATCAGGAGGACATTATCGGCGTATGGCAAACGAGAGAGTCAAAAAATATCGGCAAGCACAGATTGAGAGAGGATATAAAAACCTATCAATATTTTGTTCTCTTGAATTGAGAGCAGAATTTGAGAGATTGAAAACTGAAAAAGGATTCAATAAACAGGAGTCAATTGACTATATATTCAACATATACCGTGACAGTACATATAACAGTACATGCAACAAAGCGTGTACTGTTACGGAGCAAAAAGAGCCTGAAAGCACTGCCAGTGTTGAACATACCGGAAAACAGCCGATAAAAGAGCCTGAAATTGAGCCTAAAAAATCAGCAGTTATTGAGGCACCGGATCCACTCCCTGAGTCCATACCTGATACAGCACCAGATGATGTACCGCAGACAGAAAATACAGGAACGGCACAGAGGGGTATTCTTGATGATGAAGATGAAATTGAAGCATCAAAACCGAAGTTACCGAAAGCATCAAAACCGAAGTTACCGCCTGACCTAATCATAGAAGATTTACAAGAGTTACCGGATTGCCACGGTCTGGAATTATCAAAGATTGAAAGAGATAGCCTATTCCTTCTCCATGAAAAACTATACCCCTCAAATGAGAGCACCCCTCAAATGAGAGCGGACAGACTCAATAAAAAAGGTATTTTAAGACCGAAGGGTACAGAATGGAACAAAAGTACAGCAAGCACTCATTTGAGTAATATAAAAAAGAAAATTGGAGAAGAAGGTTTGAAGGCAAACACAAAACAAAAAAAGGAGAGAACAAAATGAAGAAATCACAAGAAGAAAATATCAACTGGGAAGAAATCGAAAACAATCTAAAACATGCACTACTGGAAGGCTTCAGGACTGCCAGAGAAGAGGCTGAACAGGAACTTGATTCTGAGGAATTGACAGAGGATGAAAACGGGTATGTGACCCTTTATTGAAAAAAGTTTTTTTGCAAAAATAGGAGTTAATATGAAAAAAATAATGGTCACGCTTGCATTAATTTTGATTGCATCGACGGTCAATGCAAAAAATTTGCATCATGAGAGATGGTACCAAGACAGGTGGTGTCAAGGCAAAGGAAAGACTGAGGTACGGATGCCAGATAACACAAGATGTGACTGCGTAACAGCCACACATGCTATAGAATTTGATTTCAGTAAAAAGTGGTATGAAGCAGTAGGGCAAAGCCTATATTATTCATTACAGACCGGCAAACGTGCTGGAATTGCTCTTATTGTCGAAACAAAAAAAGACCGAAAATATTGGATCAGAATGAACAGCACTATCAAGCATTTTGAGCTGCCGATTGACACTTGGATGATTCAACCATGAAAAAAAATAATTTAATCCTTGCAATGTGAAGCTGTTTTGACTTAGGTTTTTAGTACGGGGGATACCATAGGAAGTCATGAGCTTATGGGATAAAGCTGGGTATTGCGTGCCCAGCTTTCCTCTTTCATCCAAAAACGCAACAATCCTTAATCGCAAAAGGAGTCCTGCCTTATGCAAACCCCATATAAAAAATCCTTTGATGAAAACCGTATTTTTACACTCAATGAACCTAATGCACCCCGAATAAATCCTGCATTGGCTTGTGAGATTGGTCTTAATGAATCAATCATTTTGCTGCAAATAGAGTTCTGGATTGCCACAAGAGGGATATCTAAGGACGGGCAGGTTTGGGCTTATATGAGTACCAGGAATATGAAAGATGCCATTTTTCCGTTTTGGTCTCATAATACCATTAACCGAGCTATCAAGAGCCTTGAGAATGCTGGGTATATCACCATTGAAACAAAGTACAATCAGCTTAATTATGACAAGACAAGATGGTTTGCATTGAATTTTGATGCACTATCAGAGCTTGACAGTATCTGTGTGAAAGCCAGTAATAGCGGAAGTGATACACGCTCAAGTCAAAATGACACAGCTCCAAGTCAAAATGACACAACGATACAGAAGAGTACTAAGAATAAAAACAACAGCGTACCGGAGTCCAAACCACCACCGGAATCAAAGCCAGAAAAAAAAGAGCCTGTCGCCGCTGCCGTGTCTAAATCCAAAGATTCAAAAACAATTGACACCTTGTTTGATCTCATTCCAGATCAGAATCAAAAGCCGAGTATTAAAGCTGTTATCTCTAAGTCCATTAAATCAGGCCATACAGAGCAGTCTATCAAGGAGGCTATCGGATACACCAATAATCACTCAAACGGCAACCATTGGTCAAAATACAAGGCTTATCTGGGCAAGACAATAGATAATGGCTGGGCGGAGGGTTACCTTGAATCAAAAAAGGATGATGTAGCACCGGACCCGGACGTTGACAAGAAACAGATATTTCTGGAGTCCAGAAGAGCAATGCCGGATCACATTTTAAAATATGATGCTGAAAACGGATGTTCTGCCAGTCAACAAGTACTTTCAGAACGGTTAAAACAGCAAAAAGGAGGAACACACAATGAACAGAATTTCACTCACAGATGAAAGCGGCCAGTGGTTTGATATTGATTCAGCCACCAGTTTTGAGGATAAAACATTTTGGGATGGTTCAAACCATATCAGCAAAACAGCCGGACAGCATAACAGCCACACATTATACAGGACTGCCAGCGGAAAATGGGTGCTGGGATTCACATCTCAATGGCAGGGCACCAATGACAGCTACGAGCATCTAAGTGATAAACAGGCGGCTAAGTGGTTTATGAAAAATGAATATGAGAATGATGAAATACCTGCGGAACTTTTGGAGCTGCTGGCTGATGACATTGCGGAATTGGAGCTGTAAGTCGAACATTCCAACTGTTCAGTATTTCTTGACAGTTGGTATGTTCCCCGTGTGCGTGCGTGATTGGAAGTATAATGGTCTGCTCAGATTTGAGCAGACCTATGTTCCCCGTGTGCGTGCGTGGGTTTTTTGAAGAGTTTGGCAAATGTCCGGATTCCGGACATTTTCTCCCCGTGCGTGGGTTTTTTACTTATGCCAAATTGGAATAAGTGTTTTTTCTAATTTCTCCCCGTGCGTGCGGGCACGTGACCTGGTGGGAAATAATTTCCCACCGACCGTGCAATTTCTCCCCGTGCGTGCGTGCGTGATTGGAACGAAGACTTTACCGTTTTAAAAAGGCGGAAGTTAATGTTCTCCCCGTGCGTGCGGGTGCGTGGACTATGCTTTGCTTGACAATCTTGTCAAGCAAGAATGTAACAAGCATGGTGTGCGGGTGCGTGATTTTATTGCTAATCAGAATTTAATGTTTAGCCATGTTCTCCCCGTGAACTTAAAAGTGGTGGAAAAGTGGTGGAAACCGACCACTTAAGAAATTGAGTCTTGCTGTAAGAATTGATATCATTGACTCTTGAACTTTTGACCAACGGATTACTAATCCGTATGTCAGGTATCAGCGTTATTTACGTTACGTTAATAACCTCTCCAATTTTGGAGAGCCACAAAATGTTACTGCAAATTGATTCGGGAACATTGGCGGCTGTTCTGGTGAGTTGTGTGAGGGATGCTTATGACCCTCGGGAAAATATTACCAAGGGTGGAATTAGCATTGGAACCATTAAAGGACATCTTGCTTCAGGGAAAGGTATTGGATGGCCAGAGATAAAGCAAAAAGAACCTTCATTAACAGAGCATCATATCAGAACAGCCCTAAAAACCTTCCGCACAACCGGCCTATACTCCAAATTACTCAAACAGGGCGGACTCCCCAAGCAGTTCTTACATCTGTATGAAAAACCGATAGTCACCACAATTGAATCTGTAGCCATGTTCCCAAAACCAGCTCATGCCGCAGCATGGGGAATATTATCTGCATTGACACTTTAACACATGTTTAAGTTCTCTCTCATTTTTCCGGCACCATGAACTTGTTAAACTTGTCAGTAAAAAACCTACGATATAAAAATGTATCGCCTTATCGCCATGGCGATATTAAGAGAATAGTAAACGCTGGTTTACAAGTTTAGCAGCAAAAGGGAAGAAATGCGTATCATTGGATTTAATTGAATTATTTTTGAAATATAGCGTGGTATTGTATTGACACTTATTTATTATTAATCTATACTCATTTTCAATAGTAAAAGGTGCTAATGAAAAAAGCTCGGTAGGTTCCGACACCATACCGAGCTTATGAGTAGCACTTTTGTTAGGGATCCGCTGCAAACGGTCACAGGTCAAGAGGTGCGTTCTTCTATTTTAAGAGAGTTTTTTTGTTAACTCTGAGCTAATATTTAACAGTATCAGAGCTGGATTACAAGAGTTCGAGAAACTTTTTTTTAAAATAATTTTTACCTGCATTAAAAAACCTGCCTGCCAGCGACCCCATAATTTAAAATTATCAATTAATTATGAGGTATCAAAATGAACATTCTCGAAAAGCACAAAAAAAGATTATCTCCACACAAATACCACTCTGTACTTAAAAAATATCATTACCCTGAAATTGCCAGAAGTATTGGCATTTCTGCATCTCACTTGCGGGGCGTTTTGTGTGGTGCTGTTTCTGCGGGTAAAGAGACCGAAGCAAGAATATGTGCCCTGGCTGAACAAATCCTTGCTGCTGAGAAAAATCAGGAATTGCAGGAGGTGACCGGATGATAAAAAAAACAAAAGCCGGCCACACTGGAGAGGAGGAGCCGGCCACAAAAACAAATAACCAAGTTGATGAACTTATATCAATTTTTGGCGGTGTTGTCAAGATTTATATCCCCACTGTAATACTGATTTTATTCGTTCTCTGGGGGGTGAAATAATGAGAATTTCACTTGATAAAAGTCAAATTGATATCATTGAAAAAATCCAAAATTCCCATGACGATTTTGCTATTCTCGGGCGTGCTGGGACCGGCAAGACCACCTTACTTAATGCCCTAAAAGATAAACTCATATCAGATGGTTTCAAGGTGCTTTGTTGTGCCAGCACCGGCAAGGCTGCCGTTGAGATTGGCGGCGTAACAGCTCATAGTTTGTTCGGTTTGAAATTGAGTGTAGCGGATCCGTTTTTTGTGCCAAGTCCTTTTGATGACAATATCATCAAGAAAGCTGATGTTATTCTGTTCGATGAAATATCAATGTGTCGGATTGATGCATTCACGTCAATTATGAATTTTCTTGCAACTCTTAACCCTAATATCTTTGAAGAGCATAGACCACAGATGATTTTTTGTGGCGATTTCGGCCAACTCCCACCGGTCATAAATAATACCGATGCACCAGTTCTTTATAAATTCTATCAGGGCAAAAAGTACGCTTTTCAGTCTCATTGGTGGAAAACTATCAAGGAGGTGTCACCATGCCAGAGATAATATTGAATCGGATATATCGACAAAATGATGCTGAATGGATCCATGCACTGAACAATATCAGAAATGGTGTGGATATTGATACAACACTGCACTATCTCAATAAGCGGCACCAGCAATATGACCCTGATGAAATGATGTGCCTGTTCTGCACAAATGCCTTGGTTGACCAGCGGAACTCACAAATGCTGGGAACTCTCACAACTCCAATGATGGAATATCCGACAGAAATAACCGGCAATATTGATACCAAATCATTGAACATTGACCCTGTACTCAAACTCAAAACAGGTGCCAGGGTATTAATTACACGGAATGACAAACACGGTGATTATATCAATGGCACCACCGGTGAACTAATAGGTTTTGACTACGTTCATCAGGTTCTTGCAGTGCAAAAGGATGATGAAAAAACGGTTTATATCCCAAAATATACATGGGAAAAAATCCGTTATGAGAGATCAGTCAACAAAAATGGCGTGGAATCCTTTGAGCCGGTTATCATTGGCACTGCTAAACAATATCCTGTCAAACTGGGCTGGGCTTATACAGTCCACAAGAGTCAGGGCATGACACTTGACAAGGCTTTGATTGTCAGGGGCAACGGATTCTTTGCACCAGGGCAATTGTATGTAGCACTGTCAAGGCTAAGGACTTATGAGGGGCTGTTTCTGCACCAGCCACTGCTTAAAAAAGATGTGATCGCAGATAAAGCAGTTCTGGAACGGGGGTATTGATAATTATGGTTTCTTTATTAAATTTCAACACAGCTGAAATCCAAGAGCCTGAGACAAGACCTGATACGGATATACTTTCAACTATCACTGTTTTGACTTCTGTACGGTTCTGCACAAAGAAAATCAGCAGAGACAAAAACGGCAAGCTGATAAAAAATGGTGATAGCTGCAATTTTTCTGCTGGTACAGGGCAATGCAAGACACTACCTCTAAGTGATCTCCCTGCATTGATAAAATCCTTGAATGTAAAACAGGTACTTGTGCAAGGCATACCGAAGCGGGCAGACCTGCCAGAGAATTTTAACGTGCTGTCAGAAGATAAATTCAAAAGAAAATTTGGAGCTGGAAAAAACAGTAATGATACGCTGGACACTATCACCAGAAGGCAAATAGATTTTGAATTCTCTAAGTTTACCCCATTTATTCAGATGATTGATTATGACCCCTATACGTCCAGAGAACCATTGACATGGAAAGAGAGACAACAGGCAATGGATAAACTAACCGGCGGGCATTGGAGTGATGTTGGGAAGGTTGTCAGCGGGTCCGCGTCAAGTTACATCTATGATGATACAGGTGTTGAAGTGACTGGATCCGGAGCAGGTGACCATACCTATTTTATGGTCAAAGCCGGTTCTGATATGAAGCGTTTTAAAGATATCTTGATGAAGCGGTCATGCATCAACGGGTACGGATATTATAAAATATCAAGAAAAGTAAGACGTTTGTTGCTGCGGTCTGATTTGTTCGATGCTGCGGTGCTGGGCAGTCCAGAGCGAGTCGATTACGCCGCAGGTGCAGTTATTCCGGCAGGCTGGGAACAGAGACGGCCAGACCCAGAATACCATGATGGCGGAGTGTTTGACCCTGCACTGGTACCTGATTTAACGCCTGAAGAGGTTACGCAGTATCATGAATGGAACAATGCCGCACGTTCTGAACTTATGCCTATTGCAGTCAAGGCGGCTGCAAAGAAGGCCAAAGATGAAGCACCAGAGATGGCTAAGAGTTCAGGCAAGAGCATTGAAACATGCGAACGGATTATATTGGCTGCCTGTAATCCCGAAGCAGAATATACAGACCTGTACGGTGATATTGTCCTGCATTTTGATGATGATGACCTGGGCAGTGTTTCCGTTGATGACGTTTTGAAAGACCTACCGAAGTATGATGAAGCTACGTTATCAGACCCGAACGGGGACTCCGGCAGACGATGTACAGCACGGTTGTATGCCAATACAGCAGAGAATAAACCTACAATTAATGGCATGGAGCACGGCGGGTCTATCAGCTTCCTGCATGCCGGTGAACCACCGAAGGAGAGTGTTGATGTATTCAGCGAGTTTATACAGTGGATTACAGATTGCGGTGAGGATAAGAAAAAAATACTTTCAGGGTGGTTGAAAGAAATCAAGAAAATCCATGTTGAACTTGATGAAGCACTTATTCAGCTTTGTATTGTCGAATTGAGCAATGCCACTGGATCCACTAAGCAAGCTCTGAAAAGAGATTTAAAAAAGGCCGTGGCTGGGTGGAACAAAACAAAACGCCTGGAGGCTAAGGCAGAGTTACAAGAGGCGGTTGACAATATAGAGCTGCCATTCTGCTTCTGGGATATTACACCAGACAATGACGGGAATTTGCAAATAGAATTTCAGAATGAGGCCATGTATTCATTCTTTGAAGATGAAGGATTTTGTAATACTGAATCCTACGGTGAGAAGCGGTTGGTACGGATTAAAGACAATGTTTGCTCTGAACAAGATGTTGATGATGTCAGAAACTTTATTGTCAATGAAGCAATGCAACGTCTCCCCAGAGAGATAGCACCGGGGGTTACTGCCTACAGGCTTAAAGCTGAGTTGAGGGAAAATATTGCAATGCATGTGAACATTCCGAAAGTTGAAACATTGCGGCGGGAAGAAACTCATAAGCACCGGGACACAAAAGACACCACGTATTTTTATTTTAAAAATGGTTTTGTTTCCGTGAACTCAAAAACCGGAGTTTTCCTGAATGATTATTCCAGTTTGAAAAATTCAGGGAAGTTCATCTGGGAGAAATCAATCAATGAGCATTCTATAAATATCCAAGATCCAAGACCGAGTATCTTTGAACAATTCTGTAAAAACGTCTGTACACATGACCAGGTGAACCCGGACGGTATTTCTTCTGCACCGAAGGTGGATGTAAGCAGATACAAAGCATTGAAAACCGTTATAGGGTATCTCCTAACCCGTTACAACTCTCCAAGTCTGGCTAAAGCTATAATACTTACAGACGGGCAAATAAGCGATACACCGGAAGGCGGCACGGGTAAAACAATTTTAGCTGAATCAATATCGAAGCTACGTGAGCAAGCCATACTTGACGGTAAGACACACCGGCCGAGCCAAGATAATTTTGCATTTCAAAACATGAGCGTAGCCACAGAATCTTTACTGCTGGATGACGTGAAATATAATTTCAACTTTGAAAATTACTTTTCAAAAATTACAAGCAGCCATGAGTTTGAAGAGAAGTACAAGAAGAAAACACGTTTTCCGAAAAAGGATAATCCCAAAACAACCATCACGGTTAATTTTACAATAAAAGGCATTGGCAACTCACATGAAAGGCGGAAATATGAGTTTGAGGTGTATCCCTATTACAACAAGAAGAAAACACCAGAGGATGATTTTGGGATTTTATTTGAATGGGAGCCAGATGAATGGGATGCATTTTATAATTTTATGTTTTCTTGCGTAACGGCTTTTTACAATGCAGGTAGTCAACTCCTAACTTATCATTCAACTACTATGGAGCTCAAAAAATTACAGGCTGTAACAGGCGGTGCTTTCCTTGATTTTGCTGATGATATACCGAGAGGTGAGGCTGTCTCTTATCAAGATTGCTTTACAGAATACAAGGCCATATTCAGTGACAAAGTGGCTGCCAATGTCAGTCCTAAGTCTTTCTCTATCAAACTAAAAAAATATTGTGAGTATCATGGACTGAGGTATGAATATGAAAAAAACAGTAAGACTTTTACCGTAACTACTGATTTTAACAGCGCTTTTTGATTCTTAGACCGATTAAACCGATGTAGACCGATTGTAAAAGGCAATCGGTCTAAGGTGAAAACAAGCATATTTATAATTATTCCAAATACTTACTATGTTACATTTATCGGTTTAGACCGATAGACCGATTGTTTCACTACCTTTACGTGCAAGAAAAAAAACTAAGAGAGAAATATATATATATATCTCTCTTTTAGTTTTTTTTTACATGTAGTGAAGTAGTGAAACAATCGGTCTATCGGTCTAAGGTAAAAAAAGGAACAAAGTAAAGCATTGAAAAAACACAACAAATTTACAAAAAAGCCTTAGACCGATTGTAAAATGCAATCGGTCTGAATCGGTCTAATCGGTCTGGAATCGGTCTGAAAACAAGTTGATAATATAACATTGATTATAAAAAGTGATGTAACCGAAAGAAAGTAACACAGTATAAATATTATACAGGAGTTTCAAAAATGGAAAAATGTACACTAAGATACTATATCGAAACGGAATCAAATAGAATACTGAGATTTGAAAAGCCGGTTAATTTTCAGGCCGTTCCACCAGTTGGTGCATATCTCAATATTAGGGGTGACTCTCTTATTGCGGAGCATCTTGAGTTTATCGAAAATGGAGGCGTGGTTATCTGGTGTAAATCTATCAAAAATGTGCCTGATAGATTTATCAAAGATACAATTGAGGAGTTGAGAGATAACTCTTGGGCATTGATAAGTGACTGCCAGGGTGCAAGCTGGGAATCAAAACAGTAACAGAGGAGGTTCAATAAAATGAAACCAGATTGCACAAAATGCAGGTACGCAGACCGGCCAGGGAAAAATATAAAAATGATGGGGGTAAAAAATGAAATCAGCAGATCACTTGAAAGAGTACCACCGGAAAATAAAATCCGGAGAGATTGAACGGCCAAAGGCAAAGACACCAATGGAGAAAGCATTGGCAAATCCAAAGAGCATGCGAGCAGCTGTAAATGCCATGTGTTGGGACTGTTCTGGATTCAGTCGGCCAGAGGTTAAGAGATGTGAAATGGAAAAGTGTCCCCTCCACAATTTCAGGCCATGGCAGTCTAAAGACAATGCTGAGGACGTAGGGAAAGATATTTCAGCTCTAAGCCATACCTAAGCATGGGCAAAGAGTAAGCCGGCCTGATAGCTCATTACTATCAGGCCGGCAAAATCCAACAACCTACCAGGGAAAACATTATGTCAAGAAAATCAAAAAAGAAAGGAAAAAAGTTTTTAGGGATGAAGAACCAATATTTCAAATCTTTGGAGCAGATGGAGAAATATATCAAACGGGAAGCCAGGCGTTACCATGGCAAACCGTGTTCCAAATGCGGAGCAGCGGGCGGACTAACACATGTAGTGACGGCACCACTGCCAGATGACCATGACAGACTTGGAACAGTAATACTGCATAATTGTGATGACTGCTGGGAGGAGTTTAACCGTATCATCGGCGGTGGCCTGGGTGACGGGTTTAATTATCCGGTTTCGGATTAGAATGCTCCGGAGGTTAAGGCTAAGGTGTTGAATGAACTGGAGGCAATGCCGGAGCATGGGGCAATAATCGGGAATCAAAACGCAACACAGAATAAAAACGAAGGTGATAATATAACCTCAATAAAAAAAGTAACAAAACCTAAAAGAGGCACATCACCAAGCTATCTCACCAAACGCCTAAAGAGAGACGCACCGGAGCTATTCAGCAAAGTAGTATCCGGTGAGCTATCAGCACATAAAGCCGGTCAGCCGGCAAAGGAAAATATCATGACTAAAATTTACCAGCACAAAGAGTTAAAAGCAGAAAAAAAAGCACTTAGGAAAAAAGCAGAATCATATCTTGAAAGTGCAAAGAGCATCATTGAAAATCTTGACCTGGACGGCGAGTCTATCGACAGAGACTGTTTCAACCTCTCTCATATATACAATCCTGCCAGTGTGCTCCGTGAGTACTTGGTCAAGTGTGACCAGCTGGACGCACTGCGGACAGTTCGGAGGATAGTCAAAATCAATCCAAATGCTGAGGTGGTTCAGCTCGTAGGGCGGCGGGTACCAGATAAGCGGCACAAAATTATTTATGATCTTGATAATGACACTTTGGTATTGGTTGAGAGATAAAAGATTGAACAGCCGGGTGATGGTTGGCAGACCAGTACCCGGCCAAGAGGAAAGGAACTTTACGAAAGGTTCCAAAACAGTTTAAAAGGGTAACATGAGAGGAACAGAGATGGCAAGAGAGCATTTTACAATACAGAGGGAACTTGAATATTTTTCAGAAAAGGAATTGACATCACTTATCGGATGCTCAAAAGATCAATGGCTGATGACCATGCTTAAAGAGCTATTGGATAATAGTTTGGACGCAGCGGAACAGATCACCAATGAGCCACACATCAAAATAAAAGTAGAAGATAGAGGCACATTGACCATAAGTGATAATGGGCCGGGTTTACCTGATAGTGTGGTTAAAGGTTCCCTGGATTATACACTACGGATATCGGATAAAAACGGAAGGATCGCACCAAGCAGGGGGCAGATGGGTAATGCTCTTAAATGCCTGTATGCGGTTC
>JAOZMQ010000316.1 GCA_029934195.1 Candidatus Cloacimonadota bacterium
GTCAAATGAAATCAAAAATATTCTTTTAAAGTCAAAGCTTGTACCTTAATAATTTTAATAGAACTCCAATTTAAAAAATATTTTTGTTCTCGCTTCACATTCATTATTATTCACTGCGAAACAATGTCCAAAATTGCAGAGGAAGTTATCCAAAAACGTCCAAAGTCCTACTAACGTGAGGAATAAAACGAGTACGTTTTTCCGGTCTTTTTTGTTCTCGCTTCACATTCATTCCCATTCACTGCGAAGCAAGTCCAAAATTGCAGTTTTTTGAGTTTAGAAGAAATGAAAAACAAACAAATTTCATAAAACAAAAAAGGCTTCCTCAGAAAGGAAGCCTTTAAATTTAATCAACGCTGAAAACTATTTGAGTAACATCATTTTCTTTGTTGATGATGATTCTTTTGTTGTAAGTTTATAGAAGTAAAGACCGCTGGAAACATTGTTTCCACTATCATCTTTTCCACTCCACATTACTTCGTTATAACCATTACCTCTAATACCAGAGATAAGTTTTTTCACCATTTGACCTTTAAGATTGTAGATGCTAACATCAACAAATTCTTCATTTTCAAGAGTGAAAGAAATTTTTGTGGTTGGATTAAATGGATTTGGATAATTATTATTTAATGAAGTAGAATATGAATTAATAACGCCTGTTCCATCATTTTCAACTACATATTGAATATTTGCTGTTCTTTCTGAACTTCCTTTGAAACAAGGCCATACAATATTGTTTACAGGATTTTTGTAGTCAATCAAGAAGAATTTCACATGATTTGCAACACAAATTTCTTGATCTCCATCTCCATCTGCATCAGCAATTGAAGCACTGTAAAGAATTGGACCATCAAAGAATAATGGGAAATTAGCAGTTTCTAATCCTTCAATATCTATTGAATGGAAATAACCAAGATTATCACCAAAAAGAATTTCAATTGTTCCATCATTATTCATATCTGCAAGAATTGGTGAACACTCAACATTGACACCAACATTGATTGGAAAACCATCTAAGACAGCACCATTATTATCAATAATATAAACATCTCCATTTTCAGCAATAGAAACTATTTCAGTATTACCATTATTATTCAAATCTCCTGAAACAACACTTGATTTGAATACTGATGCATAATTATTACTAAAGATCAAAGTTCCATCATGATTAAAAGCATAAACGTCACCAGCAAGGGTATTAGTTACAATTTCAACTTCTTCATCTGCATCAATATTAGTTACAATAAGTCCTTTTTCAGCTCTTGCTCCAATATCCTGAGGCCAACCTGGAAGAACTGTAGCAGTTGCACAAGAGATTACAGAAATACTATTACTTGTTAAAGATAAAACAATATCCAAAATTCCATCATTATCAATATCACCAATCGCTGGAGCAGTCAAAACTCCTCCGCCGGCAGCAACAGGAAATCCTGCATAGTCCGTACCATCGGAATTAAGGACAAATACATTTCCTGATAAGTTTGCAACAATTATTTCTTTAGTTCCATTACCATCAACATCAGCAATCATTGGATTATTTCTAAGTTGTCCACCAGGAATATATTCAAATATTAATTCTCCGGTATTGGAAATACAAACAACAGAGCTTTGTGTAGCAGCTACAATTTCTTTGGTTCCATTACCATCAATATCACTAACAGCAAGAGCTGACCAAATTTGGGATCCTGTATCATAAGGGAATCCATCGACAAGTGTTCCGTCAATTTTATAAGCTAAAATTTCGGTTGTTTGATTAGCAAAAATCATTTCTTTAACACCGTCACCATCAAGATCTTCAATTGCAGAAGCAGATTTTGAACCTCCACCAAGCTCAATAGGCCAATTAGCTTGTTGTAAAGAAATTGGAATGATTAAATCTAAAGAATAATTAAAAGGATAACTGGTTGATTCATTAGCAGAAATTGTAATTGTAAAAGGTAAATCCATAATATTTTCATCAGCTTGAGTAGCAAACTCAAATGCTGTTAAATTTAATGCAGGAATTCCACTTAAAATATCAGGATAATTAGAAGTGTCATTAAACATTTCTACACCTTCTAATTCAGTAGAAATTGTTACTGATACATCTTCAGCATTTACCCAACCAAAATCATTATACAACCAAATTTCAAGTGCAATTCGTTCTCCTGGATTTGGTATGCCATCTCCGTCACCTTCAACTTCATTTACATTAATTTCCATTATAGTTAAATTTGGAATAAGGTCATTCATAGCAGCAGCATAAGCATTAACACGACCTGCACCAAGCCAATCTTCATATCCAGGATTCAAATAATCAATATTATCACAAGTATCCATCAATTTTTGGCGAACTTCCATTGGTTCTAAATCAGGATGAGTAGAAATAAGAAGACCAACTACACCTGCAGCTACAGGAGAAGCCATTGAAGTACCTTGAAAAGATGCATAACCATCATTAGAAATAATTGTTGACCAGATGTTTGAACCAGGAGCACAAACATCAATTGGGTCTCCATAGTTAGAGAAATCTGATTTAAGATCACCTGAAGCTGTTGCAGCAACTGCAATTGCGTTAGTTGCATCACTCGGATAATGATGAGTTGTACCATTATTGGTATTATCATTCCCAGCAGCACAAACAACAACCGCTCCCTGTGCAATAGCATAATTGATAGCATTATTAGCAGCACTAGCACCACCGGTTCCACCCCAACTACAATTAATTACATCTGCTCCAGAATCTGCACAATACATAATACCACTATTACCATTTGATACATACGGATAATCAAAGGTTGTAGGTGCATGTCTTGAAGAAATTAGTTTTACATTCATTGATGGTCCAACAACACCAATTCCATTATCTCCTACAGCACCGGCACAACCGGCTACATGTGTTCCATGATCATTTGAAGGATAATCTTGATAGGAAGCATTACTTCCGGCACCATAAAAATTCCATCCAATAACATCATCGATTTTGCCGTTACCATCATCATCAATACCGTTTCCGCCAGAAACAGTTCCTTCATCCCAATTAATTGTCATACCTGCATCAAGTTCCGGTTGATTAATCCATATATTATCTCTTAAATCCGGATGATTCCATTTAATACCGGCATCAACTATACCGATAACGATATCTTCATCAACTGAACCAGTAGTAAATTCCCAAGCTTCAGGGCAAAAAATTTGTGGAATATGCCATTCAGAGTTGTACATCGGATCGTTTGGAATAAAATCATTTCTCATAATTGGTAAATATTCAGCAAAAATAATATCTCTTTCATTTGAGAATTCTGTTAGAGCTTCTTCGATTAAATTATTGTCTTGCATCTCAATTGTATAAATATTTCTTGGATAAGCTCCATTATCATTCCAATCCAAATCTTTTACAAATTCAACTTGTTGTTTTAAGTTAATAATATTGTATTTTTTTGCAAGAAGATCAAAACTACTAATTCCAGTTTGAACAATACCATCAACTTTTTCAAACTCAATTATACCTTCGCGGTTATTTACAACATCCATACTAAAACATACAGTCAATACATTAGGGTAAGAGTTTTCTGCATCAAATTTTATGCTCTCAGCAAAAATTGGCAGAATTAGAAGCAGTAGTAATGTTCCTACTATTAATCTTTTCATTGTTTCCTCCGTGGGTTTTGTTTATTTTCAATAAAATAATAATTATTCATTTTTTAATTATTAAATTTGTTAATGCTATTTTTATTCCAAACAAATAAAAATAAAAGATAATATCTGTCAAAAAAAATAAAATTTAAATATAAAAAAAGACCGAAGCTTTCACTCCGGTCTAAATCTTTAAAAAACTTACCTTATTTGATAAGAATCATTTTATTTGTAAATGAATTATCTTTTGTATCAAGTCTGTACATATAAACACCACTTGAAACTTCATTATTTGCATCATCAGTACCATTCCATTGAACAGGATAAACACCGGCATCAAATCTATCATTAACAAGTGTTTTTACAAGTTGTCCTCTAAGATTATATACTTTAAGAGAAACATATCCATTTGTAGGAATATTCATTTTGATTGTTGTATTTGGATTGAAAGGGTTTGGATAGTTTGTAGCAGAC
>JAOZMQ010000317.1 GCA_029934195.1 Candidatus Cloacimonadota bacterium
TCTTCATGATCTTCTGTCCTTCATGGTTAAAAAATCCTTTTCGTTCAGATACTAAATAAGAAGCTATAATCGCAAAAATAAATCCAATTACCACAATAATAAATTTAATTGTAGAGATTCTATTTTTCTTTCTTACATCTATTAATATTAGTGCAAGAATAAGAGGAGAGAAAAGAAATGTTGCTATTACTTTAATTGGTATTCGAATAATAGACATAAATATATTTTTAATTTTCCCATTTTCTTTTTTTAAATCATCATAAACAGTACTTGAAACTGACTCAAGCCCTGTTAATAGTGTTTCTGCAATAATCTTTTTCATTTCGTTTCCTCCTCTATTTTTGTCCTTTTTATGAAATTAATAAAACTGATTTCTGCTAACAATTTAATATTTTGCATTATTTCGGCGATCCATCTCTCGTTGAATATCTTTCTTTTGAAGAACATCTCTTTTGTCATGTACATTTTTACCTTTAGCCAGCGCAAGGCTGATTTTTACTAATCCTTTTTCATTTATATAAAGAGATTTTGGAACTAAGGACATTCCTTTTTCATCGACATTTTTTTGAAGTTTTTTGATTTCTCTTTTATTTAAAAGAAGTTTACGCACTCTTTCTGGTTCATGATTGGAATGAGTTCCCATTTCATATTGACTTATATGCAGATTATGTAGCCAAACTTCTCCATTTTTGATTTTAGCAAAACTATCTTTAAAATTTATTTTTCCTTGGCGAATTGATTTAATCTCAGTTCCTGTAAGTACAATGCCAGCTTCAAGCTCACTTATGAAATAGTAATTGTGAGAAGCTTTTTTATTTCTAAAAGTTTTCATATAACCTCATTTTTCCCAATAATTAAAATGGAAGAAATTGTGAAATTTAATTATTTTTGTTTTTTTTCATTATAGAATTCTGCTTGTTTTTTCTCAAAAGTTTTTCGAGCATCATCTGTTTTTTTAAATTCAAAAAGTAAAGGATTTGTTGATTTAAATGCAAATTTCTTTAAAAATGGTAACATCTTGGAAATTGGATATTGAGCTTCAATACTAAAATAATTGTTTTTATCAAGTTTTTCTTTATAGCTTTCATTTTTTAAAAGTAAAGCATCAATAAATAATATTGAAGATAAATTTGAAGTTTCAATATCATCTCTATTTTTCACAATATGTAAATGTATTTCGCCGTTATGATTTTTTTTCAAAGAATCTTTCAAAGAGACAAAATACAAAAAATTCTTTTTATCAGTTAAAACTGTCAGTTCTTTTCCGGGAGAGAAAGCTTCGATAACTCTGCTGTTTTTAATTAATTGATGATTTTGATAAAGGTGGTATAAACCAATTGAGCCTTTATAAAGAAAAAAAACAGCTACAATTATAGATGCATATTTTGCGAAAACTTTAATTTTACTAATTTTTGATAAACCACCAATAAAAGCAAGTGGAATTAAAAAGGCAGAAGTTCCCAAAAAGAATCCGGTAAAAAGAGAAATTCCATCTATAATTCCTCCAAGATTAATCGCACTTGATAAAGCAATCAAAAAAGAAGGGCAAAAATTTAATCCGGTTAATACTCCTAAAAGAAATGCACTTTTCGTGAATCTGGTTATTTTTGGAATGTGACATTTTTTTTCATTGTTTACAATCCTAAAAATCGAAAGCAATAAAAAAACAGATAAAAGAACATAAGCAATAGAAGTGAAGAGAGATCTATTAATTGTACTAATTTTGGAACCGGTAAAGCCAGCCAATGCACCAAAAGTTAAGTATGAAAAAAATCTGCCTGCTGAAATTTCCATTACTTTAAGAAAGCTTTTATATATACTTCTTTTTTCTGTTAATAAAAATGGTAAATAGACCGGTGTACAGGTAAGTAAACACAATTGACCTGTTGAAAAACCGAGTAATAAACCTTTGAGTAAAATTTCGTAAATTGTAGATTGCATTATTTATTGAACAGCTTTTTCAGAAAACTTTGTGGTTTTCTTATCGGTTGATTATATCCAAAAACCCAAATATCAATCATCGTGTTTGACCAAGGACATTCGTCAAGACAAATACCGCAAGCATCACAAAGATCAGGGTTTATAAGCTTTTGTCCGGGACCTTGATAAATTGCATTAGTTGGACAATCATTTATACAACGGAAACAATTAATACAATTTGAATTGATCTGATAAACAATCTTACCTCCCGGAATATTTGATAAACCGGACTCATTATTTGCTTCATCATAAACTTTGATTCCAAAATATAAAATTATTCCTTCCTGTAAATCATTTATTACAAGAGTCTCTTCTTCACCGGAAATTTGAGGTGTTGGTGTATTGGTAAATGGAGTAGCAAAATTCCAATTACTGTTTGTGATTTGTTCAGTGCTATATCTGACATCATAACTTGTTGCAGTTCCGACAGAACCATCATCTCCAACAGCTGTCCATGTAATAGATATTTGATGAAGATTTGAGCTAATTCCCTCCACAACCATTAAATCTGTAATTGCTGATGGTGGAGTGGTGTCCCCAATAATTTCATATTCTGCAATATTTGAAATTGTAGAAATATTTTCATTATCATCTATAGTTTTAATAGCAAAATAATAATGAACTCCAATTTCTACATTATCAAAAAGATAAGATTGACTTGTTCCTGCAATATCAGGAATTGGTGGGTTTGGAAGTTGTTCGGCATCATTCCAATTTTCTTCAGTTATATATAATTCAGAAACTCGAATATCATAAGATTGAGCAGTTCCAATATTACCGTCATCACCTGGAGCAGTCCAAGAAAGTTCCGCATTGTCATTGGATTGTTGAGCTGTTAAATCATCAATAGGTGATGGAGGGTCTTGATCACCAAGAAATTCTATAAAAGGAGAATTTGAAATATCTGATGAGTTATTGTTATCATCGAAAGCTTTAATAGCAAAATAATAAGTATTTCCTATTGAAATTTCAGTAAAAAGATAATTTTGTGAATTTCCGGATTCTTCAGGTAGCGGTGGATTTGATAACAAATCTGCAGAAAGCCAATTTGATTCTGTGATTTCTGTATCGGATACTCTTATTTCATAGTATTCAGCAGTTCCAATATAACCATCATCTCCAACAGAAGTCCATGTAAGTTCTGCATAATTCTCAAAAGCAACAGCATTTAAGTCATCAATCATTGCCGGAGGATCTTGATCGCCAAGAAATTCTATAAATGGAGAATCTGAAATATCTGAGGAGTTATTGTTATCATCAAAAGCTTTAATAGCAAAATAATAAGTATTTCCTATTGAAATTTCAGTAAAAAGGTAATTTTGTGAATTTCCGGATTCTTCTGGAATTGGTGGGTTCGATAACAAATTAGCAGATAGCCAATTTGATTCTGTAATTTCTGAATCAGAAACTCGTATTTCATAATATTCAGAAATTCCATTTAAGCCGTCATCACCCGTAGATGTCCAAGTTAGTAAAATTTCTTCTTCTATAAGATTTGCAGAAAAATCTGAAATTCTTGCCGGTGGCACAATATCCTCAATTAATGAACCTGACGGAGAATTTGAAATTGGTGAAGAATTTTCATTTTCATCCCAAACTTTTATTGCGAAATAATAAATGTCTCCTAAAATAGCTTCACTAAAAATCAAAGTCTGTGTTGTTCCGGGTTGAATGGGGTTTGGGATATTATTAAACAAAACCGCATCATTCCAATTATCTTCAGTGATCTCATCTTCGAAATATTTAATCTCATAGAAAGAAGATAAACCAACCATTCCATCATCGCCGGAAGCAGTCCAAAAAAGCGTAATTTCAGTTTCGGTTGATTCTGTTTGAAGGTCGGTTATTTGAGCTGGAGGCGTAGTATCTTCTTCGGCAATTGTTGTTGTTTCTAACACATTTGAAAGAGATGATAAATTATTGCATTCATCAGAAACTTTAATGGCTACGTAATAAGTTGTGAGAATATCTAAATTTTCAATTAGAAAAGATTCCATATTTCCAGAAGCTTGAGGAATAATATTCTGTTCAATTTCTGGTAAAGAATCCCAATTTTGAGGTGTTATTATATCAGTACTTATTTTTATAATATAACTATCCGCTTGAC
>JAOZMQ010000318.1 GCA_029934195.1 Candidatus Cloacimonadota bacterium
AAAAATTTTATCAATATTCTTTTGTGGGATTCCGATCCCTTCATCTTGAACTGTAATTTTCAGATATTCTCCTGATTTTAAATCTGAAATTTCGCCATTTTTAACAAAAATATCAATTATGGAAATATACAAATGACCACCATCCGGAGAAGCTTGATTTGCGTTAATTGTTAAATTAGAAAATACTTGCTGAATTTGTCCTTCGTCAACTTTAGCATTATGAAGATTCTCGGCAAAATTAAACACTGGTTTTACATTACTGCCAGATAAATCAAAAAGGACAGTTTCTTTGATAATTCTATTAAGATTTACATCTTTTTTTATTGGAGCACCGCCCTTTGAGAAAGTAAGTAATTGTCGTGTTAGTTTAGTTGCTCTATCAAGTGATTTTTCTGTTTCAGCAAGGTAACGATGACTTGGATGATTTTTATCTAATTTCATCAAAGCAAGCGAAACATAACCATAAATACCTGTAAGAATATTATTGAAATCGTGAGCAATTCCACCTGCAAGTGTGCCAATACTTTTAAGTTTTTCCATTTTA
This sequence comes from Candidatus Cloacimonadota bacterium, assembly GCA_029934195.1. Lineage (GTDB taxonomy): Bacteria > Cloacimonadota > Cloacimonadia > Cloacimonadales > JAOZMQ01 > JAOZMQ01. The sequence goes on from JAOZMQ010000318.1 coordinate 545, forward strand.
AGAAGTTCCTGCTCAATTCTTTTCTTTTCTGTAATATCTTCTGCAACTTTTATATAATTTATTATTCTATTTTCAGAATCAAAAATTGGAGAAATTGAAGCTGACTCCCAGAATAATTCTCCATTTTTCTTTTTATTATGAAATTCACCTCGCCATTTTTTACCGGAAGAAATTGTTTCCCATAATTCTTTATAAAAATCATCAGAGAATGTTCCTGCTTTTAAAAATCTTGGATTATTTCCTTTTGCTTCATTCAAACTGTAACCGGTAAGCTCCGTAAATTTAGGATTAACATATTCCAGGTTTCCATTAATATCTGTAATTGCAATTGTTGATGGGCTTTGAGTTACTGCTGTAGAGAGTTTGATAAGTTTAGCTTCTGCTTGCTTCCGTTGTGTAACATCTCGATAATTAAGAACAACTCCATTTACTACAGAAGAATTCAACATATTTTTCGCTGTTCCTTCAACATACTTTATTGAACCATCTTTGTGGTAGCCTCTAAATTCTATCTTTGTTACTGTTTCATAGTTTTCTGCGTTATTTATAATTTTATTTAAGAGTTGCATCATCTTCTCACGATCTTCAGGAACCATCAAAGCGAATGCATTTTTTCTTTTTCGTTCTTCATTTGTATATCCAAATAACTTTTCAGAAGATTCACTCATAGAAATAATATTCCCTTTAGCATCGATAACAGTTATGACATCAATACTATTTTCAATAAGTGTTCGGTGATATTCTTCGCTATCTCGTAAATTTTGTTCTGCTCGCTCTTCCTTATCAATGTCTCGCAAAATTCCTATCATCCGAATGGATTTGCCTTTTTTATCTCTTTCAACAACTTTACCAAAATCATAAAACCATTTCCATTTACCACTTTTGGTTTTTAAGCGATGTTTGTTTTCATAATATTCTGTTTTTCCATCAAAATGGTTTTGTAAATCTTCAGAGACTTGTTTTTCATCATCTGGATGAATTTTGCCTTCCCACCATTTAATGTGGGGTGTAATTTCACTGAGTTTATATCCCATATTTTGAGCAAGTATTTCATTATAAATTTCATTTCCTGAAGGAATATCCCAATCCCACCAACCCAAATTAGCTCCTTTAATTATTGTTTCAAGATGCTCGTTTGCCTTTTTCGTTTTGATTTCTTGTGATTGAACATCTTCCAACATACTGAGCATAACCAATTCGTTATCAGATACTGATTTTAAGGCTTTATCTTTTTCTGAAATTAGTATTTCTAATTTTTTGTGAGTTTCATTCCTGTCTTTTTCAATTTCGCGTAAATCTTCCTGATTCGCTGCAACAGCTGCATATAGTTCTGCAAAAGGGTCATCTTCTGGTAAAACCGGTATCTTTTGGTCTAAATTACCTGCCCATGTCATTTTTCCAAGAAAGCCAATTAGCTCGTTTATGCGAGCATTTTCTGTTTGCTTCTCATTCACAAGATTATTATTTCTTTTTATCACAGTTTCAGTGCTTTCTGATGATTCATTTTGGTTCTGCAAAATTATATTTATCGATTCCTGATAAGAATCGGCTAAAAACAGTTTACCGTTTCTTTTGGCAATTATTCTTGCTGTTTTTATTGCTACTTTGATTATTTGGTTCATTCCAAAAACTGTTACTAACTCAATTTTATTGGATTTTGCAATAAGCCATTTGATAAATATTTTTTTCGCTTCTAAGGATGCATTTTTCATCGAAGAATAATCATAAGCAAGATAATATTTTCGATCTCCAAAATATTCAGTAATAATCCTGTTTGCAGTTTTGTTGTACCATTCGTTGGCTTCGCCATTAATAATTCCTTTTGGAACTTCATATAAAATATTCTCTCCAATAATAGCAATTTCAATAGAGCATGAGCCATCTTTAGCCTTATATTTCCATTCTGGTTTTGTGGTTATCGGCAATCCTGAAATTGGACAATTATCTAATTTTAATATATCTGTCATATTAATTATCCTTTGTTTTTGCAACAAGATATTTTGGCTTTTTCCCTAATTTCTCTAATAATTCGTTTATTTCTGTCTTTAGTTTTATCAGGTTCAATTCACGGCTTATAGTTACTTTTTTAAAGCGTGCAAGTGTGTCTCTTTCATTTATTAGCTCTTTTTGTTGCTTTTTTTGTTTGGTAATATCACGAGCAATAAAAAGAACTGTGTTTTTAGTTTTGGGAGTTACTCTACTTTCAAACCATACTGTTTTATTTTTTATGATTAGAGAATATTGCATTATGTTAGTTTTTCCTTCATCCAAACATTTTTGAATAAAATTAAGAAACATATCAGCTTCGGATTTTGGGAATACTTCATGCAGGGTTTTCTGTATTATCTCTTGAGAAGGTTTGAACATAAGGTTAGGTGAAGTTGGAGCAATAGTGATATATCTTCCATCATAATCAAGCTCCATTACAAGATCTGTCATAGCATTGAAAAGCGAACTGAGGTTTTTTTCGCCGGCTTTTATTTCTTTTGTTCGTTCTGAAATAATTTTTTCTTTATTCTCAAAAAAATCTCGTAGCTGTTTGCTCATTTTATTAAAGGATTCAGCAAGTAAACCAATTTCATCATTAGTCGTTTGTGGAATCTCTAAATCTAAATTTCCATCAGCAATCGCTAATGCTCCTTTTGTTAGAATTTCGATAGGTCGGGCAATTTTTTTCCCAATCCTGAATCCAATAAAATAGACTATTGGGATAATTATCACCAAAATAAAAATAGCTAAAAAAAGTACTTTTCTTTCATAAGATTTTACGATTTTCGCCTCAATGTCAATGCCAAGAATCCCTTCAATATTTCCTTTAGAATCGTAAAAAGGTGCATATCCAGTCAACCACATTCCCCACCTATCTGTATAAAAATTTTCTTCAACTATTGGTTTCTGTAAACTCCTGATATTATCTTTCAAAAACTGACTTGCTTCTGTATATTTTTCGCCGAGATGAGCAATATCCTCTGGATTTTCTTCAGCATCAACGACAAAAGTTATACCACTCTGTTCATTGAATCGCATTGTATAAATAAAGTGAACATCGGTGGCTGCATCTCTGATTAGCTGCAAATCCTTTTTTATTTGGAGATAAGCTTTATTGTTTTCCTGCTCGGGTTTGGTAAGTGTTTTATGGATTTCTGCATCAATGTTGATTACCGAAATACTTATTATATCTAAAAGATGATTTCGAGTTGTTTGCCTTATATTTTTGCTAACGAAAACAAAATATATTAAAATAGTTAATAACAGTACAAGAGTAATTGTGAATGAAAAATAAATGCCAATTTTTTTTTGAATTTTATGAAATTTTAAATTATTTTTGGGCATTGTCATACTCCTCAATTTAGAATTTGTAATAACAAATTAAGTATTGTCATAAATGAAATTTACAAATTCGTGTTGAAATATTTCTGCGTCAATAAAAAATTAAGTTATCAATGATCAATAAATAATTTCCCAATTATTCTTTCTTTCTTTCTTTCTTTCTTTATTAACTTCATTAGTTTCGTGGTTAAGATGTCCTTTTT
>JAOZMQ010000319.1 GCA_029934195.1 Candidatus Cloacimonadota bacterium
AAAGTTAATTTGTTACAGCAAATTATTAACCCACAGCTATAGTTGTGGGCTTCTTTTTTATACTTTAATTATGTTTAGAAAATCTCAATAATTGGAGGAATAATGAAAAATAAAGTGATACTCATTATAAGAGATGGTTGGGGAATAAATGAAAATCCTGTAGCAAATTCAATTGCGATAGCAAAAACTCCAAACATTGATTTCTTATTAAAAAATTACCCAAACACAAAATTGATTCCTTCAGGGGAAGAAGTCGGATTACCAAAAGGATATCAAGGTTCGTCAGAAGTCGGTCACTTAAATATTGGTGCCGGTAGAATTGTAAAACAGGAAGTTTCTCGGGTTAATGAAGCAATTGAAGATGGAAGTTTTTTTGCAAATCACAATTTTAAAAATGCGATAAATAATTGTCTGAAAAATAATTCAGCTTTGCATTTAATGGGATTGATACAAAATGAAGGTGTACATGCACATTATGACCATATTTTTGCTATTTTAAAGTATGCTTCAGAAAAAAAGATTTCTCAAGTTTACATTCATTTTTTTAGTGATGGAAGAGATACTCCACCACGCTCTTCACTTGAATTTCTTAATAAAGTAAATGCTGAAATATCGAGCATTGGTTTAGGAAAAATTGGCACAATTATGGGACGTTATTATGCAATGGATCGAGGGTTGAATTGGAATTTAACAGACAAAGCGTATAATGCAATGATCAATCTTGTCGGTGAAACAAGCCCTGATGCAAAAACTGCAATTACAACTGCATACGATAAAACTTTAACTCCTACAGGAACACTGATGACGGATGAATATATTTTACCAACCATTATTGGAGATTTTCCCGGTATTAAAGATGGTGATTCTGTAATTCATTGTAATTATCGGCAAGATCGAGCTATTCAATTGACTAATGCTTTTATTCAAGATGATTATAAAGGCAATAGAAAGAAAAAATTAGATATTGTTTTTTGTGGTTTAACACGATATTATGATTCTTTTGAATACAATATTTTAGAAGCATTAGATTCTGGTGAAGGAATGGAAAATCTTTTGGGAGAAGTGATTAGCGATGCTGGTTTCTTGCAATTGAGAATAGCTGAAACTCAAAAATTTAAACATGTAACATCTTTTTTTAATGGAAAAAAACTTAATCCTTATAAAAATGAAGACAGAATTGAAATTGCAGGTAGATTTGATCCATCATCTTTTGCTGAACATCCTGAGATGGAAGCTTATATTGTAAAAGATAAAGTTATCGAAAAATTGATTGAAAATAAATATGATCTCATTGTATTGAATTTTGCAAACGGTGATATGGTAGGTCATACGGGAAATCTAAATTCTGCCGTAAAAGCAATTGAAGTTGTTGACGAATGTGTTGGAGAAATTGTTAAAGTTGCTTTAAAGCATAATGTTGTTTCTCTGATTACTGCCGATCATGGTAACGCAGAACAAATGATTGATTATGAAACCGGATTTGAAAAAACAGCTCATACTACAAATCCTGTGGAATTTATTCTTGTTGGAAATGATGTAAAAAATTATCAATTAATTGAAGAAGGAATTCTTGCGGATATTGCACCGACTATTTTGTATCTATTGGGAATTAAAAAACCTACAGAAATGACAGCAAGGAATATTATTAATTCTTCTATAGGCAAATAAAGAAATACAAATTGTTTTATAAAATTTTCTTGACTTAAAAACTGGCAGACTAAAAAGAGGAATGCTAATAAATGGAAAATTAAAAATTCCATACTGAAATTTATACTAAAAAAAAATTAATTAAATGGAGGAAAATGTCATGACTATTAAACCAATTGATGATAGAGTCGTTATTACTATCGGAGAAGTGGAAGAAACAACTGTTGGTGGAATTATTATTCCGGATACAGCTAAAGAAAAATCTCAGATAGGTAAAATAGTTGCTGTTGGAACAGATGAAGATTTGCAAGAGCTTGTTAAAGTTGGAGATGATATTCTTTATGCAAAATATGGCGGAACAGAAGTTGAACTTGAAGGGAAAAAATATATTATCCTTGGAAGAAGTGATATTCTCGCTATTGTTGAATAGTTTCTAACAAAATGTATCTTATAGAATTGCAATAATTTGTTATTACATGCAATTCATTAATTATTGAAAAAGCTCTCATGTACTGAGAGCTTTTTTATTATGTTTATCCATAAAATACGTAAAATTTTGATAGTGTCAAAACAAGCTTGAAAACCACTCTTAATCTCCCCTACCAAGTGGAGAAACCTTAATCCCCCTTAGGGGGTTTATCTTTTGCGTCATTTGAAACTTGACTTAACACTAATTGTAGGAATCTTTTGTCTGGAAATATTTTAAAATATATAAAGTTATTGAAACGAACTTTTTTAAAAACAGGATACTTAAATGGGAAAGAAATTATTGATGCATATTTGTTGTGCTCCTTGCTTGATTGCTCCTTATGAACATTTGAAAAAAGAAAGTGATTTTGATATTACCGGATTTTGGTTTAATCCCAATATTCACCCTTTTTTGGAGTATAAAAAAAGAAGAGATACGCTAAAAGATTTTTCCGAAACTAATGGTTTAAAAATTATCTGGAAAGATGAATATAATTTGGAAGATTTTCTTCGTAAAGCTACCTTCAGAGAAGAGAATAGATGCCGAATGTGTTATTACGACAGATTGAAATATACTGCAATTGTTGCGAGAAAAGGGAAATTTGATTATTTCTCATCTACACTTTTATATAGTAAATTTCAAAAACATGATTTAATGAAAGAAATTGGAGAAGCTCTTGCCAAAGAATATGGAGTCAAATTTCTTTATCAAGATTTTAGAGAATATTGGAAGGAAGGTATAACTTTATCTAAAGAACAAAATATGTACCGTCAACAATATTGCGGATGTATTTATAGCGAGAAAGAAAGATATTGGAAAAGTTATGATAAATTGAAATGAGATGTGGCAAAATGAACTTCTAATTTGTGAATGGATATTTCAAAAAAAAAAACAATCTGATGAGTTATTCCACATTTGGAATTTGAAAACTCGGATGATAAAAAAAGGAGAAGTATTATGAAAAGAATTTCAATGTTAGTGTTGATGGTTTTATTGATGGTGTTTTCAAAAAATTTGCAAAGCAAAGATGAAAATACTGATTTTGAAAAATTTAAGGCTACTGAACAATCAAAATTTGTTGATTATTCTACACAGCAGGATAGCTTGTTTAGGGATTTTGCCAAAGCTGAATTAGAGATACTTAATTCTTATTTAAAATTAGGTGAGGTTGATTCTAAGTTAGAAAAAAAGGTTGCTGAAGTAGAGAAGAAATTTCCAAAAGAAAAAGAACAACTGAATCCGCGAAAACAAATAAAGAAATTTGAATCAATTAATGCTCAAAAAATAATTGAGCCACAAAAAAATGTCCCTAAAGAAACCAAAGAAAAAGAGAGAAAAATTACTAAAACACAAATTTCAAAGCCAGAATTTGATTTGGAAATTAAAGCAAATAGACCAATTTATTTTCCATTACAGAAAAATATTTTTAGAGTTTCTTCGCCTTTCAATAAAATGAGAACTCATCCTGTATTGAGAACAAAAAGACCACATAATGGAATAGACCTTGCCGCAAAAAAAGGAACTCCTGTTTATGCAACTGCCAATGGAGAAGTTATGATTAGCAAGCTTAGTAAGAGTGCCGGTAATTACATTAAAATAAATCATAAAAATGGATATTATACATATTTTATGCACCTTAAAAAACGCTTAGTAAAAAATGGAGATAAAGTAAAAACAGGAGATGTAATTGGTTATGTGGGAAACAGCGGAATCTCATCAGGTTCTCACCTCCATTATGAAATCCGTAAAAATGAAAATGCTGTAAACCCGGTACCTTTTATGAAGAAATATTTTTGAATTGTGAATTAGGATTTTCAAGATGAGATCAGGTGTTCTGATATTGGAGTCTGTTACAAAAAAAAAGCGACAATTCGCATTGTCCGCCTTCGATTTGATACAGGGAGTCCCTCTTTCTTTTAAGGGACTTCCTCGCAATATCGCAGTGAGTTTCG
>JAOZMQ010000032.1 GCA_029934195.1 Candidatus Cloacimonadota bacterium
AAATAATTTTCCAATTAATCTTTCTTCATGAACTTCTGTTCTTCATGGTTAAAAAATTCCTTTTCCTGAATTTTCTTTTTTTTGTCGCTACTCTGTAGCTTGATTCTCTTTTTTCTTTACCCAACGCTAACGCATTGGGCTGCATAGATATCGCTTCTATTAAGATAGAAATAATTTGCCTTTGCGATCTTCCCTTTGCGACTTTGCGAAAAAAATAATTTCTTTTCCGTTCAGATACTATTATAGTGACTTACTTTAAAATTTCTATTTTAAATAATCGTCAAGAATATTTTCCTGCTTGTAGAAATTTTATCTCAAAAAGATAACACCAGCTCTTGGGATCTTCAATAAATCTCCAAGTTTTTTCTTTGTCAACCCTATATGAAAAATAAATTTGTATTACTCTGCTAATTCTTTATTTCAAATCTTTTCAAATGAGTCGTTTCGTATCCAACCGCCGAGACCATTTTGCAGTTTAATTTGACTCCAGCCTGATTCTTCTTTGACAACGTCAAAGATATGTCCTTCGTGAATAGTAAAGACACGGGTAAAATCTTCTCCGGGACCACTGTATCCGACCGCAGTTCCATGCATTAAAACTGATTTTGTAGAATGAGAATAAGAATTCCATTTCATATAACCGGTAGTTGATACAATTGCAAAAAGCAAAATAAGAATTGTGAAAATAAAAATTGGAGCGGATTTATCTCTATTTCTATAGAATAAAATCATTATATCTAGTATGACAATGATAAGAATAAAAAGCGAAAGATTGATAATAGATAGAGAATTAATAGAAACCATTTTATATATTTTTTTTATAAAATCACTAAAAGCATCTAATTTCTCTTTTTTTTGTTTATCTTTTGTAAGTGTGAGTGCTAAATTTAGATTTCTATTAGCAGCTTGGTGAAGAGGTTCTATCTTCAATGTTCGTTCAAAATATAAAATTGCTTTGCCGATATTATTCAAACGAAAATAACAATTTCCAATATTATAAAAAAGGTCAGCATTGATAATAGATTCATTTTCGAGAGATAAAAACTGTTTTAAAGCAACATCAAAATCTTTATTTTCATAAGATGAAATTGCAGATTGAAAAATTGAATCTACATTTGCATCCGAAAAAATACTCGTTGCAATAAGTAAAATTAGAACAATATAAATAAATTTTTTCATGATTTCCTCAAACTTTTTTTCTGCGATTTTTGACTTTAAAAATTTCATTTATTACGGATTTCAAATTATTGTAATCTTCACTGATTTTTTCATTTGAAAATCCTCCGGGCATAAACCTTGCTTGATTACATTTATCATTTATATTAGAAATTTCATTAATTAATTTGTCATTATAATCAAATTTTTTCATTTCAAGAATAATGTCATTGGTTGTACTTCCTCTTGGAATTTTCAATTTATCAGAAATATAACTAAATAAACCTGTTTGAGCAGCAGCATAAAAATCAATTTTTCCTTCATTGGCAAAATTTGACGCTTGTTTTAGATATTTTTTTAGAATTTTATTTGCTTGTTGTTGACGAAGATAATCAAAATTACCTGCTCGTTTTTCTTTTTCTTTGATATAAATATAAGAAATCGGAATTGATAAAATAATTAGCAACCAATAGATCCAATAACTAACAGAATTATAAAGTAATTTAAAAGGTTTTAATGAAGTTTCTTTGATGATAAATCCAATATCAAGTCCTTCTCTTGTCACAGATGATTGAGCTCTACCAGTGGGAATATAGGATAAATTACCAGGAGAAATATCTAAAGTATATTCTTTGGTTTTCAATGTTTTATATCTCTTTTTTTGAGTATCAAAATAGCTGAATTTTATTGAGGGAAGTGTAAAAGTTCCCTCTTCTTGAGCAATGGCGAGATATTTAATAATCTTTGTACCATAAACATTTGTCTTAGAATTATTCATTTCAGTTGTAATTTCTGGATCAATAAATCTAAAATGATTAATTTTCGGTAAAATTGGGTTTTCAAAATATTTAATATTTCCAGAGCCTTCTATTTTGATTGTAAAAGTAAAAGAATCACCGACTTTCATTTCAGTGCCACTTATATTTGAGCTCATTTTATAAGTTCCGACTGCTCCGGTAAAATTTGATGGTTTTCCTTTTTCAGGTAGCGGTAGAACTTTAATTTTTCTGGTTTTACTTCTAATAGTTGTTTCTTTACCTGAATCAAAATCAAAAAAACTTCTTGCTCTTGTAACTAAAGAAATATTTAATCCTTGAGAAGGAATTGTTAATGATCCGGTAGCTGTAGGATATAGGGCAAGATTTCTGAGCGACATTACTTCAAACAATTTTCCTTTGTAATTAATTCTTTTGAAACTTGCATTTTGTGCTACATAGAGTTCTTCTTTCCAAAAATCAGTATAAGCCGGTTCTTCGATAAAACTTAAATTCCGAATATCATATCTTTTATACAAACGATATTGTGCAATAATCGGTTCTCCTTTATAAACCGTTGTTTTATTCAAGTCTAACTTAATGAATAAATTATCAGAGATATTATCATTTTGAGAAGATCTATTATTCTGTGTCTGCCTCAAATTCCGAGAAGTAGGTGGAGGTGGTTGAGTGCTTCCTTGTACAACGGTAATCTTAATATTTGGAGTTCGATATTTTTTTCTTTTGAATTTCATTTCTATAGATGGAATTGTAAAATTTCCCTTTTCTCTCGGTTGCAAAGTGAAATTATATGAATAAGTAGAACTCCTTTCCATTCTGCCGTTGATATAAGACATTGAGGAAGAGGAGGATGTAGAACAACCAAGATTTCTAAAACCTTTCATTGTTGGTAATTCTGGTTTTGGAACTCTATCTGAATTTTCACCTGAAATTTCAATAGTATATGTCAATTTATCTTGTAATCCAATTTTAGTTTTATTAACATAAGCTTGAATTGATAAATCTTCTGCAAATATATTGTAAATTATGACTAACATAATCAATAAAATTAATTTTCTTTTCAAAATATTCTCCTCGTAAAATTCAATCTATGAAACATCTTTTATGGACTGAGTCGTTTTTTACCAATATTTCCCGCGTTTTACTTTATCTTGATTTTGTTTTTGACGTTGTTTTTTCATTTCAGCTTTTTCTTTATTCATGAGAGCTTTCAGCATTTTATCTGCCTCTTTTGTTTTCTCATCTTGCTCTTCTTGTTTTATTTGTTGAGCTTGTTGTTGTTTCTTTTCTTCATCAGATTTTTCTTCTTTTTGTTGCTGATTTTGCTGATCTTGTTGGTCTTTATTTTTTTCATCATTTTTTTGTTGATCTTCTTGCTTCTGTTTTTCTTTATCTTTGTTTTGTTTATCGTCACCATTTTGTTGTTGTTTGTCTTTTTCTTCTTTCTTCTTGTCTTTATCTTGGTCACTATCTTTATTTTGTTTTTGTTTCTGGTTTTGTTGTTGTTGGAGAAATTGACTTGCTAATTCATAATTATAGCGAGCATCTTCATTCTTTGAATCTTGAACAAGTGCATTTTTATAATTATCAAGAGCTTCTTTATATTTTTTTTGTTGAAAGAAAGAGTTACCAAGATTATGATAAAGATTTGATTTATTAGATACATTTTTATCATTTAAGGCATGTGAATATTCTTTTGAGGCATCTTCAAATTTTCCATTTTTATATAAAGCATTCCCAAGATTATAATGTAAATTTCCATCTCGCGGATTATTTATAGAATTTTCACTTAATATACTTTCAGCTTCAGCGAGATTATTTTTTTCTAAAGCTTTTATCCCTTTCAAGTTTTTCAATACTTTATCATAAGTTAAGACAGAACTATTAAGTTGTGTAAATGTAATAACCAAAAACAATACTGAGAGCAATTTAATTTTATTATCTATCTTTTTCATAAATATACCTATTAAAAATTAATCAGAGATTACTCTCTTGAATTTCCCCTTTTTTTTGTAAATTATCAAACTTTCAATCAGCAAAAGAGCCAAAGCAATGATAACAAAATAGTAATATTGTTCTTTGTATCTGATGAATTCCTTGGAGTCAAATTTATTTTTTTCCATACTATTTATACTTTTCATTATCTCAAAAATTTCAGATTGCTGTGGAGTAATTGGATAAAATGAACCGTTTCCGGTTTCCGCAATTTGTGAAAGCGTATTTACATCTAATTTTGTTAGAATGATATTTCCATCATCATCTTTTGCATATTCAACATCACCATAATTGTTTTTTAGAGGTATGGTCGTTCCTTCTGGAGAACCGACTCCGAGAGTATAAATAATTGCACCGTCTTCTGTAATGTCTTTGGCAATTTTTATAGCACTTTCTTGTAAATCTTCACCGTCAGAAATTACGATAATCACTTTGTATTTTTGTGATGAACCGAATAATGAAGCTGCTTTTGTCAAAGCACTTCCAATATCAGTTCCATAAGCTGTCACGGTTTCAGTATCAAGAAGATTTAAAAATAGTTTTGCAGCACCATAATCATCTGTAAGTGGACACTGAACATAACTTCCACCGGCAAAGGAAATTAACCCGACTCTATCACCTTGTAGCTGATCAATAAAAAGTGAAATTTGATCTTTTGCTCGTTCAATTCTGCTCGGCTTTATGTCTTCTGCGTCCATGCTTTTGGAAACATCAATACAGACAACAATATCAAGTCCTTCTTTTTTTACAGTTTGCAATTCTTTATCCCATTTTGGGCGAGCTGCAGCAATAATTAAAAAGAAAATAGATAGAACTAATAGCGAATTTTTCAATTTCCAATGGAAAGAAGAAAATTCCTGCATAAAAAAATCATAAAATCTACTTTCTGCAAATCGACTAAAATTCTTTTTCCTAAAATGATTTGCTATTCCGATATAAACAAAAAAGACCGGAATCAATATCAATAAAAACAATAAGTAAGGATGTTCCCAACGCATATTTCCCTCTATGGAATTTCTTTTCTAAGTACAATTCTAACAATAAATTCAAATATTAATAATAACATTGCAATAAGTAAGAATTGACCAAAAAGATCTTTGTATTCATAATAATTTTTGATTTTCAGTTCTGTTGTTTCCAATTCGTTGATTCTCTGAATTATCTGCTTTAATTCGTTGGAACTTGTAGCTCGTCTTGCTCGTTCAGTTCCTGTGACTTTAGCAATCATATCTAATGTTTCCATATCAATATCGCTTTGCATTTTTTGATATTGAAGTCCATAAATTGGATGTTGTACAGGGAAATCAACCAATCCTTTTTTTCCGACACCAACAGTATAAACTTTAATTCCGTAAGTTGCAGCTAATTCGGCAGCAGTTCGCGGATCAATTTCTCCGGCATTATTTCTTCCGTCTGTAATCAAAATAATCACTTTGGATTTTGCTTTTGATGATCTTAATCTTCCGACAGCGGTTGCCAAGCCCATACCGATTGCAGTTCCTTTTGCCTCTTCATCAATTTCAACTAAATCCATAATTTGCATCAAAATATTGTAATCAAGAGTTAAAGGGCATTGAGTAAAAGCTGTTTCTGCAAAAGAAATGATTCCGATTCTGTCATTTTGTCTTTCGCTGATAAAATTTTGAGCAACTTTTTTTGCAGATTCAAGGCGATTTGTTGGTTTAAAGTCAACTGCTTTCATACTTCCACTGGTGTCAATGGCGAGTACAATATCAATTCCTTTACCTGTAATTTCTTGTAATTTATTGGCAATTCTTGGTCTCGCAAGCGAAGTTATCAAAAGAGCAATTACTAAAATTCTTACAAGAAGCGGTAAATATTGATAAAAACTATTATGACCGGCAGCTTGTTTAATTTATTTTAGATTTTGATGATAAATCCTTACTTTTCGACCTGCTTTGAAAAAGATTTCATACAAAATATATGGGATTAGAATCAATAACAACCAGAACATATTTGGATAAGCAAATTCAAACATTATAAATCTCCTTCAATATTTTTTGTCTGTTTGAATTCACGAGTTTCAAAACTTTTGAGATATTTCTCAAGCCATTTTTCTTCATTTTTAGAATCCTCAATTGAAGGAATTAATTTTGCAAATTTGATTCTATCAGAATAAGAAAGGAATTTCAGAATATCAGATTTTTCTTTATAATCTTCGATGACAAGATTTTCACGAATTTCTGATGTCGTCATTTCTACAGCTTTAATTGCATAGAATTTTTCAATAAAGAATCGCAATATTAAGGATAATTCAAAATGGAAATTTACAAATTCTCCTTTCTCCAATAATTTTTTTACTCGCACAATCTCTAATAATTCTAAAGCGATAACATAAGCTGGACGATTATCAACCGGTTCTTGTTTTTCAATTTCAACAGGTTCTTTTTTCAATAATTTTTTTAGATAAATGATAATCAAAACAAGTATTATTAGACCGGAAATAGGGAAAAAATAATCCCAAAATCCAAGAGAAATTGAAGTTGGTGGAGCAATATCTTTCACTGTTTTAATACTATCAATCAAAACGGATTCAATTGTTACAATAAATGGTTTTGTCTTTAGAATCTTCAAATCAGCTTCAGTTTTTACTGCAAATTCCAGTTCAGGAAATTCATATTCTCCAGTATTAAATCCGGCAATTTTAAGATCAAGTTTACTGATTTTTTTGTCTTCATTGATTTCTTCAACTTGGGTAATATCCAAAATTTGAAAGATGTCGATTGTATCTTTCTGAGGTGCAAAAATACTATCATTCAGCGCTGATTCTATTTCAACATTTAGATGAAATGGAGAACCAATAAACAAATGTGAGTTTCTATTCACATGATATTTCAGTGACTGAGCTGAAAGAATAGCTGTCATCAAAATACAAATGAGAATTAGAATGTGTTTTTTATTTAATTTCATTATCTTTTTTGCTTCATTCTTAAGCGAGATTTGAAAAATTTCATCAATTCTTTCGCATAAGACTGATCTGTTCGGAGGTTTATAAGGTCTATTTTTAGTTTTTTAAATCGATTTTTTATGGAAATTTCTTGCTTAGAAATAAGATTTATATAGCGAGTACGAAACTTTTTGGAGGAAGTATTTACAGTAAATGTTTCTCCTGTTTCTGGATCTTTGATATTTAAAAGACCAACATCAGGAAGTTCCATTTCTGCTTTATCTTGAACTCGCAAAGCAATTACATCATGTTTTTTGGCAAGAAGTTTTAAGCTGTCATCATAATCATCATCAATAAAATCAGAAATGACAAAAATGATACTTTTTTTCTTGATCAAACGATAAATATATTCTGTAGCTTTTGCAATATTTGTTTTCGCACTTTTGGGCTCAAAATAGAGAATATCTCTTAAGATTCTGAGTGCAGTTTTCTTACCTTTTCTCGGTGGAACGTATTTTTCTACTTCATCCGTAAAAAGAAGTAAACTGACCTTATCGTTATTGGATAAAGCAGAGAAGGAAAGGACAGCAGTAACTTCTGTAATATACTCGGATTTGAGGAAACTTTTTGTACCAAATAATGTAGATGCACTTCCATCAACAAGAAAAACAACATTTAGCTCACGAGTTTCCTCAAACTTTTTAATATAAGGATGTCCCATTCGAGCAGAAACATTCCAGTCTATTTGTCTGAAACTATCTCCTTCTTGATAAGCACGAACTTCCGAAAACTCTAAACCCTGTCCTTTAAAAAGAGAATGATATTCTCCTGAAAAGAGTTCGCTGACAATATTCCGTGTCGAGATTTCAATCTTTCTGATTCTTTTAATTATAGAAGCTGTTTCCATATATTTCTCAGTTTTCTTTATGGTACTTCAATTTCATCGAATAATCTGGAAACAATATCTTCTTGAGTAACCTGTTCAGCTTCTGCCTCATAAGTTAAATTTATTCTGTGGCGTAAGACATCTTTACCGATTGCTTTTATATCATCTGGCGTAACATAGCCGCGATGTTCAAGAAAGGCGTGAGCTTTTGCAGCTTGAGCAAGATAGATTGTTGCTCGTGGAGATGCTCCCATTTCGATCAAATCTTTCAATTCGTTTAAGTTTTTGAAATTTTCCGGATTTCTTGTCGCAAAAACAAGATCAAGAATATATTCTTTGATTTTATCTTCCATATAAATTTCTTTCACAATATTTCTTAATTCTATTATTTCTTTTGGATGAATAACCGGATTAATCATTATTTTTTCAGCTTTTACCATTCTATCGAGAATCATTTTTTCTTCTTCTCTTGTAGGATAGCCAATCATCAATTTTAGCATAAAACGGTCAACTTGTGCTTCTGGCAGTGGGAAAGTTCCTTCTTGCTCAATTGGATTTTGGGTTGCCATAACGAGAAACGGATTTGGTAATTTATAAGTTGTATCGCTGATGGTAACTTGTTTTTCTTGCATTGCTTCAAGAAGAGCAGATTGAACTTTTGCCGGTGCACGATTAATCTCATCTGCAAGAATAAAATTTGCAAAAAGAGGTCCTTTTTTGGGAATAAATTCACTGGTTTTCTGATTGTAAATTAATGTTCCGATAAGGTCTGCTGGTAATAAATCCGGTGTAAATTGGATTCTTTTGAAATCAGCGGCAACAGTTTGGGACACAGTATTGACTGTCAAAGTTTTTGCTAATCCCGGAACACCTTCTAACAAAATATGTCCATTTGCAAGAAGTCCTACCAAAATTCTTTTTACCATATAATTTTGACCGACAATTACTTTTTGAACCTCATCATATATTCCATCAATTAATTGACTTTTTTCTACCACTTTTTGATTTATTTCTTCAATTGTCACGTTTCCTCCGAAATATTTTTTTTTAACAATTATTACAATCTCTTTTTTTCCTTTTAGGAAGTGGAGATAAATATTTTTCCTTATTAAAATATAGCTTTATTTTTTTTATATATTGGATAACTTCTTGATCTGTTTTTTGTTTCAAAGATTCTATTTCATTATACATTTCTCCGTATAATTCGATGATATCATTGTCCGATTCATTGACTCTTACAAGATGGAAAATTGTAAATGATTCCAACATTTCTTTTGTAATTCCGTATTTTTTTTCTAAGAAAGACATAAAATCAGCCATAAGGTTTTCAGAAGTAGGCTTCAACGCTCCGATTTCATAATCCAATAAGCGAGAATAAAACCAGAGAGGAGGTGGTAAAATCATTCTTGGTTTATATTTTTTTTTACTGAGAAACCGTTTTTTGGTTCTTAAAATATAGAAAATAATCAGCATTGAAAAAATCATAATAAAAGCATATATCAATTGCCGATAACCTAAACCACCTGAAACTGTGAAAGCTATTATGTTTGTGGAAAATATCATTTTATAGAATCCTTTTTAAAGACATCTCCCCAAATATTTTTCAGCTTGAATGTCGTTTCCTTTTTACTTATTTCAATAACAAGATAAGAAGCATCTGAGTTTCTATCATTATCTTTTTTTAAATGCCCGGGATTAGCAGAGAAAACATTACCATCTAAATTTAATTCAGGATGATGCGAATGTCCAAAAAGAACTATTGATTTTGGAGGTAAATTTATGGGAACAATATCTTGAATATTATGAACTAAAAAAAAGGTTTTATCTTCAATATTTATTTCCAAAATTGCAGGTAACTTTCTTGTAATATATCCTGAATGATAAATGCCCGGAACACGATAAATGATTTTTCCATCAGTTAAATCCAGATTATTTTCAATATCTTCGTAATTATCTCCAAGATGAAAAATATGAGAAATATTTTCCTCCTTTGATAATGCTTTTCTAAGAAGTTTTTGGTTTCCGTGAGTATCGGAAATTACAATAATTTTATTCATAACTACCTTTAAAATACGTTATTTATTTCGTAATCATTTGTTGAATGAATCCCTCGTCATATTTATAAAAAAGTTGGAAAATCGTTGCCCCAAAAAAAAAAAAAGGAAGAAGCGACCAATTTAGGAGGCTAAAGACAACGAAATTCCAACATTAAAAATTTTTATTAACTATTAGAAAGGTTTTACTCTTAAAAAAAACATAATAACTACATTTTTTCAGGAGCAGAAATTCCCATCAAATCGAAAGTTATCGCCAATATCTTTTTTACAGCAGAAATTAGATAGAGTCTTGCTTTTGTTGTATCACGAGATTTTTTTGTAACAACTTTATGTTTCTGATAATATTTATGAAACATGGTTGCTAACTCATGAGTATATTCTGCAAGATGATGTGGCTCTCGTTTTTCAGCAATTAAATTGAGTACAGCCCCCAAAGAAATCATTTTTTTTATCAACAACAATTCATTTGGTTTATTTAATTTCCGTAATAACTTCAGATTTATGTCTTCCGTAGTAATAGTAATATTTTCATTTTCTGCTTTTTCAATAATCGAAGAAATTCTAGCATAAGCATATTGGCAATAAAAAACAGGGTTTTCACTTGATTTTTTCTTTGCTAATTCCAAATCAAAATTCAAATGAGCACTTGGTTTTCTATTAATAAAGAAAAATCTTGCTGCATCTTTGCCAACATCATCAATTAACTCGTCCATAGTTACAATTTTCCCTGCACGTTTTGACATCTTAACTTGCTCACCATCTTCAAAAAGGTTAACTTGTTGAAGAAACACAACTTCAAGTGCATTTTCATCATATCCAAGAGCATTGATTGCAGCTTTTAATCGTGGGACATATCCATGATGATCAGGTCCTAAAACATCAATAAGTGTTTGATGCCCTCTTTGGAATTTGGTTAAATGATATGCGATATCAGGAACAAGATAAGTTGGATTTCCATCTGATTTAATGAGAACTCTATCTTTCTCATCTCCAAGTTGACTTGAAGCAAACCAGACAGCTTCTTCACTTTCATAAGTGTAACCTTTTTCGGCAAGATAACTCAAAGCTTCTTCAAGAATTCCTTGAGAACGCAATGCTCTTTCTGAAACCCAACTATCAAAATTAACATCGAATTTTGTTAAACTATTTACCTGCATTGAGTGTATTTCTTTTAGTGCAAATTTCTTTATTCTCTCCAATCTATCTTTCTCTGGAAAATGAAGTAATTTTGAACCTTCTGTGGAATTCAATAAATGTGCCAACTCTTTAACATATTCTCCGTGATAAGCTTCTAATGGAAATTCTCCAATATTTTCGCCAAGGATTTCTCTAAATCTTAATTCAAGGGATTCAGCAAGAATATCAACTTGATTCCCAGCATCATTGATATAAAATTCGCGGATTGCATGGAATCCGACATAATTCATTATACGACATAAAGTATCACCATAAGCAGCAGCTCTTGCACTAACAATATTGAGAGGACCAGTTGGATTTGCACTGATAAATTCTATAAGAATTTTTTCTTTCTTTCCAAAATCAGAAGCACCATAATTTGGAGTACTGACAATTGTTTGCAAAGCCGCATGCAAAATAGAGTTAGCCAAAGTAAAATTAACAAAACCAGGACCAGCAACTTCTACTTTTTTATAATCTCTTTTTTTTACCAATTTTTCTGCAATTTTTTCCGCAATTATTCTTGGATTTGCTCGGTTTAGTTTACTTGAGACTAAAGCAATATTTGTAGAAAGATCTCCATGATCAGTATTTTTGGGTGTTTCAACTGTAAAATTTTCATTGTACTCAAGTTTAAGAAATTTCATACAACTTTTTAAATCAGAAATTATTTTTTCTTTAATCATAATGGTTCTCTATTCTTTCATCTGCAATAAATTCTTTATTCCATAAATCTTCAAGTTTATAATATTCTCTTGTTTTCTCTCTAAATATATGTATTACAACTTCTCCGGCATCAAGAAGAACCCATTCATTTGATGACATTCCTTCTTTACTAAGGAAATGAATTTCAGTACCTTTTGCATTTCTGAGAATATTGTCAGCGATTGCTTTTACATGTAATCCGCTTGTTCCTGTACAAATCAACAAAGTGTCTGTATAGGTTGTTTTTTGTGAAACATCTAATTTTACAATATTTTCTGCTTTTTTTTCAACAGCCCAGTTTATTAATTTTTCTAATAAATTTTCATGTGCTAAATCCATGCTCTCTTTCTCCTCTAAAGTAATCACTTATATATCTCCATCTGAAATTTTCAGCTAAAACATTTTCATTTGTTACAAATATCATTTTGCGAATCATTTATTCAAAATAATCTTGATAATCTTTTCCAATAATTATATAAAAAGAAGCTTCTGAGTTCTTATTATTGGCGAAAATTCGTCTTTTAATCCCCGTCATTAATTGAAGTCTTTCTAAATCTTGCTCATCTCTTTTCTTAACAACAATTATTGTTTTGTCATAAATAAATTTTTCTGCATTTGAACAGGCAATAATATCAAGATTTTTCTGATAAAGAATCTCTCTGACTTTTCCGGCAACACCTTGATAACCACATCCATTAAGAAGGATTATCTTAATGGCTGGTAAATTAGATTCATCAAAAGCAATCTTTTCAACTTCTTTTTCTTTTTTACAACCAAGAAAAAAAATTGCGAATATCATTGCAAAAACAGTAGAAATTCTCACTGTTTCTGTTAATTTGGAAGTCAAATTATTTACCACTGGTTTTGTTGTCAAATTGTTCTTTTAAACGGATATAAGCACGCTCAAAAGATTCAGGTATAACACGAACTTCACCAATTGTTGTCATAAAATTTGAATCTCCAAACCATCTTGGAAGAATATGAACATGAAGATGTTCGTCAATCCCAGCTCCTGCAGCTTTACCTAAATTGAGACCAATATTTATTCCTTCCGGTGAATAATTTTCCATTAATACAGTCTCTGACAATCTTACGGTATTAAAAAGATCACTAATTTCCTCTTCAGTTAATTGACTTAAAGATGAAACATGTCTATTGGGAACAACCATAAGATGACCATTGTTATAAGGATAAATATTCATTATTACAAAACAAGTTTGGCTTCTATACAAAATGAAATGCTTTGAATCATCGTTTTTTTGTGGTTTAATACAAAAAATACACTTTTTGTCTTTTTCAGAAAGAATGTAATCTAATCTCCAAGGCGAATACAAAATTTTTTTCTCCAATTCAAACTCCTAATACTACATTTTATTAGTTAAGGAATTGTCTCAAAATAAGCTATTCAATCTATCTTTGAATTCTTCATTTTTTCTTTGTTGAATAAAAAAATAATTCTTTGATATATCGTATAGTTTATTTCGTAACAAACCATAGATTATTGATTTACAAATATCCAATCAGGACTTTTGGGGATTAAATTTCACTCTGGAAATAATCTAATTTTGAAAAAGCTTCTACATTAATGGAATCGACAATATTGAAACCTTTTAGAATGGAATTTTCTTTAATTATAGAATTTTTTATTATAGAATTTGCTCCAATTCGGACTCCATTTTCTATCGTTGAATTTCCTTTAATAATAACATTTGCTTCAATAAAAACATCTTTTTTAATATGAACATTTTCACCAATTATTACAGAAGCAGGATTTTCAATTTGAACTCCATTTTCTAACCAATAATTTTTTATTCTATTGTAATGTGACATTTCTAATTCAGCAAGTTGTTTCTGAGAATTAACTCCGGTGGCTTCATTCAAATCATCAAGAAGTGATGAGGTGACAAGTTTATTTTCTTTGTTTAGAATTTCCAGAGTATCAGTTAAATAGTATTCGTTTTGATTATTTTTGTTATTGATTTTCTTCAAAGAAGCGAAAAGTGATTCTGCATCAAAACAATAGATTCCGGTATTGATTTCTTTGATATTTTTTTGCTCATTTGTTGCATCTTTAAATTCTACTATTTTTTCAACATCACCATTTGTATTTCTAATGATTCGACCATATTTTGCAGGATTTTCCATTATAGCAGTTAAGACAGTGCAAGAAGCTTTATTTTTAGTATGAAATTCGAGCATTTTTTGAAGAGTTTTAGCTCTTAATAGTGGAACATCTCCACAAAGAATAAAAATATTTCCTTTAAAATTTTGGAATATTTTTTCTGTAACCATTACCGCATGTCCGGTTCCATTTTGTTCTTTCTGCTCAACAAATTTTATTGAGTCATCTAATACAGACATAACTTCTTCTTTTTTGTAACCGACAACAACGGCAATTGTTTCACTGTTAATTGTTTTTGCAGTTTCGACAACTCTCTTCACCAATGGTTTTTCTGCTAACTTAAATATGACTTTCGGTTTATTTGATTTCATACGTGTTCCTTTGCCAGCAGCTAAAATTATTGTTGCAAGTTTCATCATTTTATATTCTCCTATTATTACATATTTTCACATTTTTTGATTTTGATGTCATTTTTTTTTTAAAGCTGGAACTTACAAGCTAAAAATGAAGAATGCAAAGTAAAAATATTTGGCACCCTTTAATTGAATTTGTTAAACTATTTTGAGTATCTATTTTTTTCTCGCAAAAAGAAGAACGTAAAGGCGGAAAAAAGTAATGAATAATTTGTATCTGAACAAAAAAGAATAAGCCACAGATTTACGCAGAGTTACGCGGATTTAAGAGAATAAATAATAGACGG
>JAOZMQ010000320.1 GCA_029934195.1 Candidatus Cloacimonadota bacterium
AATTTTCTTTGATGTACCAACTCCCGGAACAACAAATGTCGCAAATTTTATTGACGATAGTGTAGTCATTGCTTCTGATATTTTTGGTTCTTTAAGCAATTCTCCAAATCCATTCAATCCTTCAACTACAGTTTTATTTCAAATAAATAAGACTGATGTTGTACAATTCAAAATCTTTAATATTGGCGGTCAATTAGTTTATAAGTCCAACCTTGGTAAAATTACTGCCGGAGAGCATGAAATTTATTGGAATGGTAAAACGAATGATGGACGAAATCTTTCAAGCGGTATGTATTTATACCAAATATCATCTTCTAATTCGATTAAAACAAACAAAATGTTGATGCTTAAATAATGTAGAACAATCATCTTGATTGTCAATTGTCAAAGTAGAACAATCAGCTTGATTGTCAATAGTCAATCAGGCTGATTGACCTACACAAGTATATTCGTTGGAAACAAGACATAAAAAAAGGGTGACTTTTGAAAAAAGTCACCCTTAAAAGTATCCTTAAAAAAATAGTGCTTTTTAACTATTTAGCAAGTTCATTATCTAATTCTTTGAAAGCTTGAGAAGATTTAAATTGATTATAAAGAGCTTCTTCATTCTTTATTTGATTAAGCATATTCTTATTAATCTCTGCTTTTGGTAAACTTAATCTAACAAATGAAAGATACCCATTTTCAGCAACATAAGATTTTCTTTGACTAATCATTGTATTAGAAAATTTAGCATCAGAGACAACTTTGACAACTTTACTTGTTAAAGCAGTAATTTGAGGATTGTCAACTCCAGCTTCTTCCATATAATTTTTAATCATCCCTTTTACGTGTGACTTAACATATTGAGCTGCTTCAAGATAAGCGTTAGCTTTTGCTGCTTCAAATGCCATATCTTCACTTCTTTTTTCAGCTTTTCCATAAGAAAACACATAATCTACATTATCTTGTATTCCATACCAATCCGGTTGAAATACTTCCTTTGGGGTTTTTGGTCCATCAGCTTGACCACATCCGATAACGGTGAACATTACAATCATAATAATTGCAATCATTTTAAGACTTTTCATCATTTCCTCCTTACTTGATTTTTTTTTCGTCTTTTACGAAATCTATAATATTGATTTCTTTTATTTCATGTTGCTCTGTAATTTTAAACACATGCCAACAATTTCCTCTCAAATTTTCAGGGACTTCAAAGCTTCCAAGAAGTTTATTTTCACCATAGACTTTAACCGATGCAGAACTTCGAGAAAGTTTTTTACTTCGTTTACTTCTTTTATTGGAGTAATTAAACACTGAAAAAAAATATTCTCCTTCTGCAGGTTTATAGATTGTAATTGTTTCAGGTCCATAACCATTCATATCATCTCTATCCAAGAAATCTTTTCCTCCAACCAACACTCTATTGCGATACCAAATGTGAAATTTATTGCCTTCGGGAGTAGGTCCTGATAAATGTGCATCAAGGTCTTTTGGTCGTGAGCCCCAAGTAAGTACAATGCGATATTCTCTGATCTCCGGACTTAATGCAGCTACTATTTCTTGCGGTGTTTCATCAATCCCCATTCTGATTTTATATGTTGTCGAAATATATCCAGCCTTATTAAATGAAATTAAATATTCTCCTATTTCAACATCAAAAAGGATAATTCCGTCAGAAGATGTAATTGCATTATTTGTTTCTTGTTTGGTTATAGATGTTTGTATTGAGCAATAAACATTTTCAAGTGGATTCCCAGAAACTGCATCAATTATTTTTCCAACAATGAGTCTTGATTTAGGATAAAATTTTATCTCTTTATCTACTTCTCCTTCTTCGGCATCTAAGGTGAAAACTTTGCAAGTTAAACCAGAGCCTGCAGGAATTTTAATATTTGAAATTATGGAATTATTTTTGTAAACTGTAATTGTTGGTTGAGCTTTTGCAATTAGGTTTTGATCTGCGTTTAAATCTTGATCAGCAAATTTATCTTTAATCCAAAAAGAAAAATATCCTTCATTAGAATTAATTGTAAAAACTTGCATTGCTTCAGTTGAGTGACCTTCTCCAGATGATTTTATTAATCCGTCAAGGGAAGTTTCCGCTGAAACACCATTTACAAATCCGGTTTTTTTACCAATTGAGCCACTAAGAAATCCATTGCACTCACCTTCAAATTCATCCCAATTTAGGAGAATTTTATATTCAGCATTTAAAGAAAAAATAATAGTAAGTGACAAAAACAAAAGTATTATTTTAGTTTTCATTTAAACTCCTTTAAAATGATTTCTATTTTAATAAAATTTATGTCAAGAAATTCAATTTAAAAATAGTATTTATAATCAACCTGCAAATTTTAAGCCATTTAATTTAGAAATTATTCCCAAAATTTTCTGTCTAAACTTCTATATTGAACAGCTTCACTTATATGTTGAGGTAAAATTTTTTCACAATTCTCTAAATCAGCTATAGTACGTGAAACTTTAAGTATTCTATCATAAGCTCGTGCAGATAATCCCATCTTTTCCATTGCTCTTTTTAATAATTCATTACTGGTACTATCCAAAGAACAAAATTTTCTTATTTGTTTGGGATTCATTTGACTATTACTAAAAATGTTATCTTTTTTAAATCTTTCCAATTGAATTCTACGAGAATTATTTACTCTTTCTCTGATCATTGTTGATTTTTCTCCCTTAGGAGCTGCTGATAAATCATCAAATTTAACAGCCGGAACTTCAATATGGATATCCATTCTGTCTAATAAAGGTCCGGAAATTCTTGAAAGATAATGCTGAATTTGTGACATACTGCAAGAACAAGAATGACCTTCAATACTATTTCCATAATAGCCACACGGACAAGGATTCATTGATGCAACCATCATAAATTGAGCTGGAAATGTAAAACTTTGAGTTGCTCTTGAAATGGTGACAATTCCATCTTCAAGCGGTTGACGAAGTACTTCTAAAACGGATTTTTTAAATTCAGGCAGTTCATCAAGGAATAATACTCCATTATGAGATAATGAAACTTCACCGGGTTTTGGAAAGCTACCGCCACCAATTAAGGCAACATCGCTGATTGTATGGTGAGGAGATCTAAAAGGACGCTGAGTAACAAGACTTTCTTTGTTTCCAGATGTAAGACCTGAAACGGAATGAATTTTAGTTGTTTCAAGAGATTCTTCAAGTGTCATTGCAGGAAAAATTGTTGGGAATCTTTTGGCAAGCATAGTCTTTCCTGAACCAGGAGGACCAATCATTAAAAGATTATGCCCTCCAGCAGCAGCGACTTCCATCGCACGTTTCACCTGATATTGACCTTTAACATCAAGCATATCAATGAGGGAGTTTTCAAATTGCGAAAATATTGAATTACAATCAATTTTAAAAGGATCGATTACTATTTTGGATTCAAGAAAATTAACAGCTTCATTAAGTGAAGTCACAGGAATAACGTTAAGCTCCTCAATAACAGCAGCTTCCTCTGCGTTTTCATAAGGTAAAATCAAACCATCAAGTTTATCTTTCCAAGCTGAAACCGCAATAGGTAAAATTCCTTTTATTGGGTTTAAATTCCCATCAAGAGATAATTCACCGATGATCGCATATTTTTTAAGATTGTCAGAATAAAGTTGGTTGGAGGCTGATAAAATTGAAAGAGCTATAGGTAAATCCAAGGCAACTCCTTCTTTTCTAATATCAGCTGGAGCAAGATTTACTGTATAATTAAGAGATCTGAATTGAAAACCACAATTTTTTATAGCAGCAGAAACTCTGTCTCTGCTTTCTTTAACAGAATTTGATGGCAGACCAACAATAGTAAATTTGGACAATCCACCTTTTATATCAGCTTCAACAGAAATTTGTTTTGCGTTAATTCCTAAAACAGCGTATGAAATAGTTTTACCAAACATTTTCCCTCTTAAATTTAGTTTACACAAGTTAGTAAGAAAATTATTTAGGAATAGATACTGAATGATTTTCCAATGAATCTATCTTTAATTTGATTACATAGTACTTGAACGAAAACTAACTTTTCCTAAATTTTCTTTTTTTGTCGCTACTCT
>JAOZMQ010000321.1 GCA_029934195.1 Candidatus Cloacimonadota bacterium
TATCGCTTCTATGAAGCTGAAAAATAAATAATTTCCCAATTAATCTTTTCTTCATGATCTTCAGTCCTTCATGGTTAAAAAATTCTTTTCGTTCAGATACTAAGTTCAGATACCTACAGAAGACCTGATTTTATATATATGCTGCCAACCTCTTAGATAACATGGGGTTACGAGTCTCAACAATTTCATTTCAAGATTGTTATAATTCGGATTAACTTAAACCGCTATCGTTACTCATTGAAGATCTTCCATTTAAAATTGCACCGCACTGAATAACAAGTGTCTTGGCACGGATATCACCTTTGATAATAAATGTTTCTTTCATAGAACATCCTTTACCAAAAATTGTTGATAAGACAAATTCCTTATTCTTTTTCAAATTTACTCCTTTAAAAAATAATTTGGGTCAACGATTAAGGAATCCGGATTAATATTTTTTCCTTTTTTTAGGATCTCGTAATGAAGATGAGAAGAAGTACTATTACCACTATTCCCAACCAAAGCTATTGTTTCATTTTTCTCTACAAAAAATTTAGGTTTAACTAAAACTTTTGCGAGATGAGCATATAGAGTTACATATTCATTTAAATGATCTATTACTAAAACATTCCCAAAATATTTATCTTGATAAACAGATTTTACTACTCCGGCAGCACTGGCAATAACTTCACTTCCAAGAGAAGCAGCTAAATCTATCGCTTGATGCTTCTCTGAGAAACCCTGCGATTTTAAATATTCACTTTTGAGAGGAACTAAATCTGGTAAAAAACGTTTCCGATTACGGAAATTTTGGAGTTCAACTTGAAGTTCTTTTGTTGATATTTTTGAAATAGGATTTATTTTTTCAGTAGTTTCTTCAAAATAATCGGCAAGTAATGATTTTAATTTATCTTCATGCAAAATACTTTTCGGTATTTCCGCTTCAGTTTCTTTAATCTTTATTTTTTCTTTTAGTGATTCAATATATTGAGAAGATGCCTTGATTTCTTCTTCTTTTCCAATAATCTTTTTTTTCAATTCATTTATAGTATTCTGATAATACACGATACTTATTACAAATAGAAGAATCAATAGGAGATAAATTATTTTATTCATGTTTCTGTTTCAAAAGGCTTAAAAGTTTGTGTTTTTCTTCTTCATTTTTAAAATAGAAACTAATTTTTCCTTTATTATCTTTTTCAGAAATTTTTACTTTTACTTTATATGCTGATTTCAATTTACTTTCCAAAACTGAAAAATCTACAGTTTGAGTTTTTTTCAAAGGAAGATTCTCATCGTTACCGGAATTAATTTTTTTTGCCATTTCTTCGGCTTGTCTAACCGAAAGCTTAAATTCCATAATTTTATTAGCAAATGGAATTCTTTTTTCTTCTTTAACTTGCAATAAAGCTCTGGCATGTCCGGAAGATATTTTTTTATATAAAAGAAATTCTTGGATTTCAGGACTTAATTTCAATAATCGCAATGAATTAGTTATAGTTGCTCTATCTTTACCAATAATCTCTGAGATTTGTGCATGAGTCAAAGAAAACTCTTGATGTAATTGCTGATAAGCAGTTGCTTCTTCAATAGAATTGAGATTTTCACGCTGGATATTTTCAATAATTGCGAATTGCAGTTTTTCTTTGTCGGAAAGACTTCTAATAATGACCGGAACTTTAGAAAAACCTGCGATTTTAGCAGCTTCCAATCTTCTTTCACCTGCAACAAGTTCATATCTCAATTTGTCATCAGTTTTTGTAACAATAATCGGCTGTATCATTCCGTTCTCTTTAAGAGATTGAGCTAAATCCTCTAATTTATCTTTTTCAAAGATTTTTCTTGGCTGATATTTATTGCGATAAATATACTCACATTTTATAGTTGTTATTCCTGTTGTACGATCTGAAGCTTCTGGAGCTTCTTTAATTAAGGCATCTAAACCTCTTCCTAAACGACTCATCTGGCAATTACTTCCTTTGCTAATTGTAAATAATTTTTTGCCCCAATTGATTTTATATCATAATGGAAAATTGATTTCCCAAAACTTGGAGCTTCACTCAATTTCACGTTTCTTTGGATAATTACACTAAAAACTTTTTCTTTGAAATATCGTCTAACTTCTTTGGCAACTTGGTTCGATAGATTTAATCTTCGATCATACATTGTTAATAATACTCCGAGAATATTCAAATTTGGGTTCAAATTTTCTTGAATTAGCCTTACGGTATTCAAGAGTTGACTAACACCTTCAAGAGCATAATACTCGCATTGAATTGGCATCAATACATCAGTGCAAGCTGTGAGAGCATTTATAGTTAACAATCCGAGAGAAGGCGGACAATCAATAATAATAAATTCATATTTGTCTAAAATTGGTTTTAATGCTTCGCCTAATTTTTGTTCTCTTGCAAATTCTTTCACAAGTTCTATTTCTGCACCGGTTAAATCAATATTACTTGGAGCAATATCTAAATATTCTATCTCTGACTTAACAATAACATCTTTGATATTTTCTTTACCAATCAAAGCATCATAAATATGAATATCCAATTTATCTATTTCTATCCCTAAACCGCTCGAAGCGTTTCCTTGCGGATCTAAATCAATCAACAAAGTTTTCTTCTCATGGATACCAAGAGCTGTTGCCAGATTTACGGCGGTTGTTGTTTTTCCCACACCACCTTTTTGGTTAACAATAGTGATGATTCTTTTCATCTACTTTCCTTTTATAAAAATCATTAATTCAATATGAATTTTGAGATTAGTCTTTTATTTTGAAATTACAACAAGGTTTCTTTCTCCGATAGCCGGATGATTCATGCTAATAATTTTCTTTTCTTGAAAGAGATCTGCGTCATCAAGAATTTTACTTTTGTATAGAAGTATTTTTCCATCCTTTTTCAAAAGAGAAAAAAGTGTTTTTTTATATTTCGGTAAAATTTTCACTGAACGACAAATTATAATATCAAAAGAATTTTGCCATTTTTTTGCAGTCATTTCTTCCAAACGAGAACAAATCGGATGACTATTAATCAAGTCAAGACTTTTAATGATATTTTTAATTGCTTCAATTTTTTTCTTTTTTGAATCCAGTAAAAACACTTCTAATTTTGGGTATAGAATATTCAAAGGAATACCCGGTAAACCTCCGCCAGTACCAAAATCTAAAATTCTTTGGTTTGTAAAATGAAAATGCTTTACCGGCAAAATAGAATCCAAAAAATGAACTGTCCAGAAATCTTCAATTAGCATTTTTCTTGAAATAAGATTAACAATCTTGTTTTCTTCTTCAAGTGCTTTTAGTAAATTTTCAAATTTTACAATTAATATTTCTGAAGAACCAATATTTAATTCGGTTAGATAATCTATAAAGTATTTTTTTTGCATTGCTCCAAAAAATAAATTCAGGAATAATTGTCAAACTAAGTCGCTGTTGTGAAATAAACTTTACAAATC
Organism: Candidatus Cloacimonadota bacterium; assembly: GCA_029934195.1. Classification (GTDB taxonomy): domain Bacteria; phylum Cloacimonadota; class Cloacimonadia; order Cloacimonadales; family JAOZMQ01; genus JAOZMQ01. Next base: position 3,439 of record JAOZMQ010000321.1, read on the forward strand.
GGCAGATAATTCAAATTGGATCTGTAAACGTTTTTTGTTACAGCGACTATTTATTGAAAGAACATTGTTTTAGCTTTCTCAATAAATTCATGAGGAACTATTTCTCCCCAGAATTTTGCAGCAACAAGGAAAATAATAGTGTATATAACTAAAACTACAATATCCAAAATAAGGCTTTTTTTTGTGTATTTCCCCTTTTCTTTACCTGCAACAGAAAACAAACCCTTTTGGACCATTATAATTCCGACAACATTGGTAAGCCAATAAAAAAAAATAAACATTCCAATGAACCAATTTTTAGAAATATACTTAAATAGGTAAGCCAATGCTAAAGCAATTGGGAAATTGACATAAAGATCATTCCAAAAACTTGCAGGACTTAATACAAATCCGATGAAACCTATAATTCCACCTTTTATTCGCTGGTTTACTTTTGCCATAATATCCTCTCTGCTATTCAAATGTTTTTCAAACTCTAAATAGTATTTGAATGAAAACTAACTTTTTCTAAATTTTCTTTTTTTGTCGCTACTCTGTAGCTTGATTCTCTTTTTTCTTTACCCAACGCTAACGCATTGGGCTACATAGATATCGCTTCTATGAAGCTAA
>JAOZMQ010000322.1 GCA_029934195.1 Candidatus Cloacimonadota bacterium
TCCACCATCTAACAATTTCAGAACACCAATCGGTCTGGCTTCAACAACGCTTCCTCTTGGAATAGCTGATCCAATAATTAAAACATCAAGCGGATCGCCATCACCTCCTAATTCTTTTGGCAAGCTGGTTCTTGGAACCATTCCATAATTTCCTGGGTAGCCAAGATATTTTACGATTCTCGGTTTTCCATTTTTGAACTCCCACATTACGTTTCCACTTGATTTTTCTACTTCCCACTTAGCATTACTTCCGGTTGGAATCTCAACAACAACATTTATATTTTTGGAATCCGCAAAAGCCGGATAATCTTTTACTAAATGTTTTTCGCTGATTAATTCATACTTACTGCTTTTCTTTTGATTGACAACAACTGAACCGCCGTGGCATTTGGAACACATAACACCAATAATCAAAAAAACGATTGATATAATTAAAATTTTAAGTTTACTAATGTTCATTTTTTTCACCTTAAGTTAAGTATTCAATTAATTTTGAACGCCAACATTATATGAAGTAAATCTTAAGCAGAAAAGTTTTTATTGTTAAGATTTTGTTAATTCCAAAAATTATTTTAACCTGGATCCGTGAGAATTTGGGCAAATTAGCGTTAAAATCTCACGGATTCAGGTTTAACTCACGCAGAAGAATTTAAGAGAAACTGTTTTATTTCGGTTCTATGTTTGAACAACCTGGAGTTGGCATCATTTCAAAAAAAGCCGAAGAATTATTTGCCGAGCCTTCGCCGTCTTTAAATCGACCTATAGAAACATCGATTTCTTGCTCGCCGTATTCAAAAGAATCTAAAATTGTCGAACCGTCTTCGGCAGTTAAAACCACTTCTTCGCCACCGCTGCTTAATTTAAAATCAGTATTAAGCGGGCCAGCATTTTTGTCGCCACTTGCCCAAACTAAAACAAATTCGGAAGGTTGAACGATAATTGATTCGGTAAATTTATGTCTTGCGGGGATTGAAAGTTTATCAGAAATATGCAACCCTTTTAAATTCACAGGTTTTTCTCCAAAATTATAAATTTCTATCCAGTCATCATAGTTTCCAGTAGAAGGATTTTCAATAGTTTTTTTGTTTGAAGCCATAAACTCATTAATAATCAAACCGCTGCCTCTTGGCGGAAGTTCTCCTCTTATATTTTTTGAAAGTGGAGTAGGAAGAAGGGGAAACTCAAACCCATCCCAATCTATAAATCTTCCGTAACTAAATCCATCCTGCAAGTTTTTTGGCACAAATATTTTATCAATAATTTTGTTTTCATAAACAAGAAAAAGAGTTTTTCCAGGAATAAAATTAAAAGGAGCGTTAGCAAAATCAAGCATAAAAAAGCTGCGTGCGGAAAGTTCAACATCAGGCAGCTCCCATTTTTCTAAATTAGATTTATCATCAGTAATAAATAAATTTTTTAATGATTCATAATTAAAACCCGGATTAAAAATTTCTAATTTTACTGCTTTGCCTTCATAAAAAAAGATTTCATTAAGAGCGAATATTTTTTTATCTAATTGTTCTTTAGCAGTTTTTACGCGTTTTTTCACAAAAGGAATTATACCGTAAGTTATAAACCCCCCGAACCTGAAAGTATGTCGCTTTTTTGGATAAAACCCAGCGTGTTTCCAGATAAGCTGTTTTGATTTTTTGAATTTTTTTGGTTTGTAAAGAGCTTTTTCAAATTTCTTGATTTTAAGTTTGTGAACTGCTTTTTCATCAATTAATTTAATCTGTTTTTCTAACAATCTATACAATTTTTCAGCACGTTTTGTTATTGTTTCTTCATTAAAAGTTGTCGCTATCAAATCTGAAATATATTGATTATAAAGACGTCGGTATCGCGGAACATTAAGGACTCTTCTCGCAAGAGGCTTATCTTGATTTTGACATTTTAAATATTCCTGATACCATTTTTTATATTTTTTATTTTTCAAAAAAAGTTGTTTTTGAAAAGGGGTTAAAGAACTTAAAGGACCAAGAACCGCTTCTTCTTTAGCTGTCCACGGGATATGCCAGCTTCCCCATTTATTGATGTTTCTTTTTGCCCAATCCATCGGCAAAGTTATTTTACCTTTTGTAATATACTTTTTTGGATGTCTCTGATCCCAGTTTTCAAATCGTCTGACAAGAACTTTTCTGCCAGTTTCATCTATGCCAAGAGTGTTACTTAAATCTCTAACAAAAAAGACAAGTTTTTGCAAAACAGGATCAAAATAAATTTGATAATTATTTCCTTGCCATCTATAATTATCACCGTTTCCCGTCAAAGTTTCTATCGCCATTTGTCGTATAAAAGTTTCTACGTCAAAAATATTTTCTAAAGCTGAATCAAAACTTTTTTCTGGTTCAAATTCAAGAAGATAAATAAGATTAGAAAGTTTGTTCCAGCCATATTGATTATAATTTTCTGATTTTTCATAGGGTCGCGTTCCTCCGGCATTTTTAAGGTTTATATCTTTTTTCCAACGCAAATCTGCCTGTGGCGCGATTTTAAAAGTTACTGGTTTTCTGCGATGCGGATTTAGCCACGCCAATTTATCAAATTTCGGGTTTCGCATTTGATAATAAACACCGTCTTTAGAACCAAATCGAGTCCCAAGAAAAGTGTTATCTTCGTGGTCCGCAAGCACATATAACCCCATTAGTTTATCGTTGACATAAAGCAGTGCGTGGCGGTTGCGCGTTGCTGGTAATTTCATTTCATCAAGGTATTCAAAGCAAAGAGCAGAACGTATCATAGACGGATCTTTCCATTCTGCTTGCAACTTAATTTTTTTCATTCCAAAGAAAGTTTTAGAATCATCAAAAACATTAAAATCTATTTTGTAGGATTTTTTTGGTAAGCGTCTGGAACCGCTGCCCCGAAGAGCAATACCTATATTTTCTATTTTTTCATCAATAAATTGGTTTTTAAAAGTCATGTTACAAGGAAAGTAAAACCCAATATAATAATACCAAGGTTCTCTCCAAAAACTTTTAAATTCGTCATTTGGTTCTTCTTTTCCAAACCGTGTGTTTAACTCTCCTGGCTGTACAATTTCACCCGAAGGCAATTTAACAGGAAAAGGAAAGTTTTTCCAACGCTCTTTTATAAGAAGAGGATTAAGCATTAATTCCGCATCTTCTTCACTCATTTGAATATTTATTACAGCCACGCTTTTTTTATCAAAAATATTTTGAGAATTTGAAAAAGATTTATTTTTTAAAGGATTAATAGCAGCCAAAACCGGAATAGAAAATAAAACAAAAATAAAAATAATTTTTTTCATAATAAAGGACTTCTGTAATAAAATTAAAAAGTAATAGAAATTTCAAATCTTGCAAAAAATGCCGGAGATTGATACCCGCTGTTGTTATCATAATATTTGTTTTTTACAAGATACGAATATTTTTGATCATAATGCCAACCGTGTTCAGTTTTATAATATTCTACTTCTTCAGTTGCCTCGCTGGAATAATAGTTCCCTGGGAAAAAAGTATCTACGTTGAATTTTAAAGATATATAATCGTTCAGTTTCCAATTAGCACCAGCCCCAAGACTTTGTCCACGAAAAATCCCGGCAGCAAATTCGTCCCTTTGTTCGTAAGGATTTGAATTTGCGAACAGCACTTTGTATCCAACATTTGCTTCAATATTTTTAAGATTTTTTGCACAAAAATCGTAAACATTATGCTGGTTGTCATTAAATTCCGGCAACGGTTCAAACGGTTTAAATTTTAATCCAGCATAATACATTTGCAAATTAGAAAACCAGCTTTCACCATTTTCAAGTCCCATAACTTTTGAAAGTAAAATAGCATCTTCACCAAAAAGTTTATCTTCCCGGTTGAACATAGGATGCCATCCGGTATCAGTTTTTGAACCATAAATCCCATCATCCCCTGAAAGAACTCCGGCAAGAATTTTTAATTTCGGCTCAAAAGGCATTTTTTTATCAGTAAAAGGTATTTTTTTAAAATGTTCTTCAATCCAAAAAAAACCTCCTGCAGCAACTATATTTCCAGAACCATCAGAATAAAGATCAGGATAAATATTTCTATC
>JAOZMQ010000323.1 GCA_029934195.1 Candidatus Cloacimonadota bacterium
TCTGCGGGTGGCTTTATATTTTGAAGATTTTTTCGCAAAGACGCAAAGGAAAGAACGCAAAGGAAGAAAAGAATAAAGATTGATGAAGCACATTAATTCCTTTTCTTTCTCTGCGTAATCTCATCTTTCTTTGCGTTAAAAAAAAGAAATTATTTTATCGAAATTAAAGGAGAATCTATGAAATTTGAAAAATATGTCAAACCTCAAAGTTTTGATGAAGCTTTCAACATTTTGAAAGAAGAAAAAGGTGCTCGTATAATGGGTGGAACAACCTTTTTAAGATTGAGCAAAAAAAGTATCAATATCGGAATAGATCTTTCAGATTTAGATATTGATTATTTAAAAGAAACTGATGAATCTGTCCTGATAGGAGCTTATACATCTTTAAGGGAATTAGAAACAAATAAAATTATCAAAAATAATTTTGGTGATTTGTTTACAAAATCTCTTGGAAATATTATCGGTGTGCAATTCAGAAATATTGCTACAATAGGTGGCTCAGTTTATGGAAGATTCGGGTTTTCGGATGTGATATCCGCTCTTTCTGTTCTTGATTGCGTAATACATTTTTCCAATCACGGTAAGATGAAACTTGATGATTTTATTCTTGAAGGAAAACACAAGGATATTATCAAAGAAATTGAGATCAAAAAAAATAATCCTAAAACTTCATATCAAATGCTCCGAAAATCAGATGCAGATTTCCCAACTCTGACAGTAGCGGTTTCAAAAACTGATAAAGTAAAAATCGTGGTTGGTTCTCGTCCCAATGTAGCAATTCATTCTCTTAAAGCAGAGGAATTTATTAATGAAAATGGAATAACTGATGAGAATATTCATAAAGCTGCTGAAATTACTTCAACCGAGTTAGACTTTGGAGATGATATTCGTTCATCAAAAGAATATAAGCTGGAAGTTGTGAAAGTACTTGTACGAAGAGCTTTGATGGAGGTGAAGTAATGAAAGTCAAATTAAATGTTAACGGGAAAAATTATAATCTGAATATTGAACCGGATGAAAGTTTATTAGATTCTTTAAGAAATATTGGAATTTATAGTGTAAGAAAAGGTTGTGATACCGGAGTTTGCGGTGTTTGTACTGTTTTATTAGATGAAAAACCAATTCTATCTTGTTCCTATTTAACAGTAAGAGCAGCAGGTCATAAAATTATCACAGTCGAAGGTCTTGGGGAAAAGGCAGATGAAATTGTGGATCTTATTGTCAGTGAAGGTGCTGATCAATGCGGATATTGCGGACCAGCCTTAGTGCTAACTTCCTATCAAATGAAAAAAGACTTAATTAATCCAACGATTGATAAAATTAATCATTATTTAGCTGGAAATTTATGTCGGTGCAGTGGTTATGAAGGTCAATTAAGGGGAATCAAAAAATACATGGGAGTTGAATAATGGATTTTAAACAAGTAAACAAGCCAATCCCAAAAGTTGATGGAAAAGGTCTTCTCACCGGAAAGCCAGCTTATACAGAAGATTTAGCTTTCAAAGATGCTCTTATTGTAAAATTATTGCGAAGTCCTCACGCATTTGCAAAAATCATTAGTATTGATATTTCAGAAGCAATGAAAATTGATGAAGTAGAATTAATTCTCACCCACAAAGATGTTCCAAGAATTCCTATCACGAGAGCCGGACAGGGTTTTCCAGAACCTTCACCAAAAGACAAATTTATTCTTGATAATTATGTGCGATATGTTGGTGATGAAGTAGCGATAATTGCAGCAAGAACTGAAAAAGCCGCAGATAAAGCAAAAGATTTGATTAAAGTAGAATATGAAGTTTTTGAACCTGTATTAGATTTTGAAAAGGCAATAGGTCACCAATCAATTATTCATCCTGAAAAAGAAATCTACACAATGTTTCCGATGGGACTTGATGTACAAAATAATATTGCTTGTAGTTACGAGAATACAATGATTGTTGGTGATGTCGATATGCAAATGAAAAAATCAGAGGTTACAGTTGAGCATCGCTATTTCACAAATGCACAGCAACAAGTTCCCCTTGAACCACATATTTCTACTGCTTTTATTGATGTGCAAAACAGACTTAATATAATCTCTTCTACACAGAATCCTTATCATACAAGAAGAATTATTGCAGAAGCACTTGATAAACCAATTAGAGATATTCGGGTTATCAAACCTCGAATTGGTGGTGGTTTTGGATCTAAACAACAAATCCATAATGATATTTTTACAGCAATAGTAACTCTCAAAACAAATAAACCATCGAAATGTTTTTATACTCGACAGGAAGTTCAAGAAAGTACTTTTACTCGCCACGAAATGAGATTTGATATTCGTCTCGGTGCAGATAAAGAAGGAAATATAGAAGCTTTCGACATGCAACTTTTATCAAATACCGGAGCTTATGGAGAGCATGCTCTTACGACATTTATGGTCGCTGGTTCAAAATTGTTACCAATGTATAACAAAGCAAAACATCTTCGTTTTGAGGGAAAAGTTGTTTACACAAATCGATGTTCCGCTGGAGCTTATAGAGGTTATGGAGCACTTCAAGCTAATTTTGCGGTGGAATCCGCAATGCGTGAACTTGCTGAAAAACTGAAAATGGATCCAACAGAACTACGTCTCAAAAATTGTATTAAAGAAGGTGAAACTTCTCCGGTTTTTAAAGTAATGGGAGAAGGTGGCGAAGGTATTGCCCAAATAATGGAAAGCTGTAAATTAGATTATTGTATTACACGGGGAAAAGAACTTATCGATTGGGATCATAAATTTCCACGCAAAAATATTTCAGATACAAAAGTGCGAGCTGTTGGTCATGCTATTGCAATGCAAGGCTCTGGGATTCCACTTCTTGATATGGCATCTGCTGTTCTCAAATTAAATGATGGCGGTTTTTTTAATCTAATGATGGGAGCAACTGATCTTGGAACCGGAAGTGATACTATTCTAAGTCAAATCGCTGCGGAAGCAATTGGTGTTGATGTCAATAGAATAGTAATTACAGCATCTGATACGGATTTAACTCCTTATGATGTTGGAGCTTATGCTTCAAGTACAACTTTTGTTTCCGGTAATGCTGCCAGAAAAGCCGGTTTGAATATGAGAAGAAAGCTAATTACAGAAGCAAGCAGAATTTTACAAGCTGTCCACGAAAATGATGTTGAATTTGATGGTGATTATTTCTATTTGAAAGATGCTGAAAATACAAAAATATCATTGAATGATCTTTCAACTGGATTGTATTATAAAGATGGTGCTGAAATGAAACAATTAATTGCATCAGGTTCAAATACAAGCCCCAAATCTCCACCTCCATTTATGTCGGCTTTTGTAGAAATTGAATTGGATAAAGAAACCGGTGAATTTGACATTTTGGATTATGTTGCAGTAGTAGATTGTGGAACAACAATCAATCCAAATTTGGCAAAAATTCAGGTAGAAGGGGGATTGCTTCAAGGTATCGGAATGACTGTTACCGAAGATGTGAAATATTCAGATTCCGGTAAAATGCAAACAAATTCTTTGATGTATTATAAAATTCCAAATAGAAATGATGTTAAAAAACTTACTGTCGAATTTGCTGAAAGCTATGATCCGGCAGGACCTTATGGAGCAAAATCTGTTGGAGAAATTGGTATTGATACTCCATTAGCAGCTATTGCAAATGCAATTTATAATGCTGTTGGAGTGCGAATCAGATCAATTCCACTTACTCCGGAAAAGATATTGATGGGAATTTTGAATAAATGATTGATTCTTTAACTTAGAATATGAACTTGAACACTTGAGAATTATGTGTAAAATAAACTCAATGTAACAATACTTCCTAAGTTCACGAAACTTAGGAAGTGTTTCTTAACGATATACAAACTAAGAAAGACTTGAATCGCAGTGAATGGAAATGAGTGTGATTCGAGGATTTCGGGAATTTCGGCAGAGAGTAAATTATCGTCATTCGAGGATTTCGGAGATTTTCCAGAAGGCAAATTATTGTCATTCTCGCTTCACACTTCCGTTGGTCGTTGCGAAGCAAGTCTGACTTAGATTACGAA
>JAOZMQ010000033.1 GCA_029934195.1 Candidatus Cloacimonadota bacterium
ATCATCTATAACACTGCTCTCCAGGTCATTATCTCTAATCCTATCCGGGTATCTTTTATATACAGTTATTATTGAATCAATATATGTCGGAATCTCTAAAGAAGTAGGGTATAAAGAAATATAAGAATTATAAAGATCAATTGCTTGCATTGGTGCATTGAGATCTAACTTCATTTGAATTGCTTTATTAAGAATATTCTTACCGTATTTTTCATCAATTAAAGAAAGAAATGTTTCTTTAGCTTTTTCGGCAGCTTTTGATTTTTGTTCAAAATCATTCTCATCATATTGAGTCAAGCTGAATGCAATATTTTCAATAGCATCACTTTCAAAATATTGTGTTTGGTTTGAATTTTTATTTTCAGCTACAATTTTTAAAATTTTTGAGAAATCATCAATCGCTTTTTCATACAATCCACTTGTAAAATTTGACCAAGCTCGATGAAACAGTCCATAAGGTTGAAGTTCATCATTTTTTCTATTTGCTAATATATCGAAATATTTAATAGATTCTTTATAATACTCTCTTGCATCACGAGCATCAAGGGCTATATCAAAATACAGAGAACCTAACCGATACAATACTTCCGAATAATATTCACTATTAGGCATATTCGTAAGAATGTCTTTATATGCATCAATAGCAGGCTGTAATCCATTTGGATTTAGTCGCAACGAATCTGGCCAATTCATGGCTATAGATTGATCATCAACAGACGACATTAGAATTTCATTCTGCTGATTAGATATTCTCAATTTTTCCGATTTTACATAATGATAGGCATAATTATAAATAATTGCATCTCGTCCTATAAAATCTGGATTATATTCAAGAACTTTCTTATAATACTTTGCTGTTAATCTTGGATTATCTACATTAACGTCAACACTAACCTCTGCTAAATTAAAATATACTGTAGCTAAATCAGGATAATTTGGATGTTCATTTATAAACGCTAATGTTTTTTCATAGACATTCTTCTTGAACTTTAAATTTTCTTCACCTCTTTGACGTATCTGATCCTCACTAATTGCAAAAACAATAGTGGTCACAAATAGTATTATTAATATTAGAATATTTTTTTTTCTCATTTTTTTCTCACTCGAACTGTTATTAATTCTCTGATTCACTATTTTTGTTTTCATTACTTCTAAATTCTTTAAATTCTTTATCCTTACGCATTGCTTGTTTATAAAGAATATCGACTAAAGTAAAATTATAATCCTGACTTTTTATAGCAGCTTCATCTTTAATTTCAGCTACAAGTTTATTGTATTTATCCCGTAATATTTTGTTATTTCCTACCAAACTTGACTTATTTTCAGCTAATTTATTGGCAATAATCAGATTGTATTTTGCTATTACTTCATTTTTAAGTTGCCTTAGACTATCTTGTTTAGCACCAATAATCTTCGCCTCTTCTGATAAAGATTCTTGAACATAATTTGGATTCTCCATATTTCCAAAGGAAAATTCAATTACTGTTTGTAGTGTAGTGAGATTTTCTTGAACAAACCTTTTTGCTTTTTTTGCTTTTTCTAACAAGTTTGCATCATTTTTTTTCTTAGCACTATTTTCAATCTCATCCCAAGAACTAAGTAAATTTCTCTGAAAAAAAACTTCATTAGCAACCTTGTTAGCAAGATCAAAATCATCCACAGTAATTTCTGGTAAATTTGCAACATAACTCATTGCCAAAATCCGAACAGCTGATGAATCAAGCTGTGCAATCTCTTGATCAATTCTCGCTGGAATTTTTTTATTTGGAGTATTCTTTGTAAACCTAATCGTCATTTCTAAATTTTCAATTGCTTTGTTATAGCTTAGGTATTCATTTTCCAAAACCTTTAATCTTTCAAGTTGTTCCGGAGGTAATCCCACAGACAGACGATCTAATTCTGAGCTAGTATCTAAAATATCTTGTTCTACTTTTTCTAATTTAGATATTAATCTAACAGTATCTTGCTGAGTTGTTGCAATTGCAATTCTTTCAGTAAGATCTTTATGCTCGTTTAATAGTTTAAATTTTTTATTAAGAACATCCAATAAATCATCAACTTGGGTTATTGCTTCATTGATATAATCAGATGCAACATTGTAATTTCCTTTTTCTTGATTAATGACCGCCATAAGGTATTTTGCAGATGTAAAATATTCTGTTGGAGAAGGATTATTTACAATTTTTTCTAAAAGAGTTATTGCATTTTCAAAATCATTTGTAAGTTTGTATGCCTGAGCTGTTTCATATAGGATTCCATCATCGATGTTCTTTCCTAAAAGAGAATTCATTTTAAGGTAATATGCCAATGATTGGTCATAATTCCCATTAAGATTATAAAGACGTGCTAATTGTAAAATTATAATCTTATAATCATGTATTTCTGCACTATATTTTCCTTCTAAAGATAATAAGCTTTCTATTGATTTGTCAATACCAAAATTAAAGAAATCTATAGTAGCTAACATGATTTCAGCTTTTACATTATATACTTTACTTTGAGTTAACTCTTGAAAATAAGTTTGTGCTTTATCTAACATTTCAACATTATAGTATGCATTCGCTAACCAAAATTTTTGTTTCTCTCCAATAGAGTTATTATATTTATCGTAAAGATTAATAAGTTCCCAATCTTGCCCATATTCAAAATATAATTCTGATAAAGCCAATAAAGCATCATCAAATTTTGAAGATTCAGGGTATTCTTTTACTACTAATTCAAAAGAATCTAAAGCTTGTTCTGGCTTCTCTGCTAATTTGCTAATCATACCTATATAATACTGAATTTCGTCATTTTGTTGCTCAATGTTTTTATAGATAATTTTTAACATTGACAATTCGTCATTAGCAAGAGATACATCCGGTTCTGCAATAAAACCATCTATTGCTTCAGAATCTAATCTAAATTGTTCCACAATGCCTGCCGAATCACCATTTTTTTGCATATTTTTAATCTTACTTTTTTTCTCAGCAACTACTCGTAATCGACTAATTTGTGCTTCATATTCTTGTAAAAGCTTCTTTTCTGCATCTATTTGCTTTAGAACTTCCTTGTAGCCTTGTGGAAGTGCAAAAAGAGCAAAGATTAGAACCAATAAAGATACAACAAATTTTTGTTTCAACATAATTATTCTTCCCTGAGTATTTTCTTAATTTCTTCTAAATCCTTTTCAGCTTGTTTTCTTCGTGCAATCATTGCATCAAGTTCATCTTTAAGCGGATTATCAGTAAGAATTTCTCCTTTTTTGGAAATAACTTTTTTCCCTACAGGCATTTGGTTTTTTTTAGCATATTGGATATTTTCTTCATAAGCTTTTTTATCAGAAAAAACATCGAAAATATACTTAACACTAAAGGCATATTTAAGATCGCGTCTATCTAATTCTTCTAGCCGATACAAGCCAAGACAAGCAGAAATATTTTTGTATTTACCACTTAGTCCAGCATTAATATTATATCCATCCATTTCAGCCAGAATAGAATAATATTGTGAAGGTTTAAACTCAAAACCTCCGAATAGCCCACCAGTTTGTTTAGATAATTCAAGATTTCCTTTAAATCTTCCTGTACCAAAACCAAGATGGATGTTTGTTTCCAAATAGGGAATAAAAGGTAAGCCTCTTAATAAACTATATTTTGACATTACAAAATAAATTGAATTTCTCCTGTAATCGTCTAAATCTGTAACATCATTAGTGTTTTCAAAATCACCTACTTGATCGACCTTAACTCCTGTCCCAAGATTTTCTATTCCAAGAGAGATGGCAGGAAGTGTCTCCGTCTCTTGAATCAGACGACCTTTGATATTCATATAATAAAATTCGTTGGCAGTTCCAACAAAACCAAATTCTAACCAATTATAAATCCCAACATTAAGGACTCCGGCGAAATCAGTTCCGTAGGATTCACTTTCATTTGCAGCACGATAAGTTATAGCTGAGATCTCAGCCATTTTATGTGGCATAACATAAGCATCAGGCACTTTGATCATACCTTGTGTAGTAAACGGTACAGCGTACAGTACAACACTTACAAAAAAAACAATCATAAATATATTTCTTTTCATTCTATCCCTCCAGACAGATTAATATTTTTTTTTAATTTTATTTATTTTATTGACAACTATATAGTCAAGATAATTTTTTTTTTTTATGAAACAAAACTTAGGACGTTTAGGTGAGAATCTATCTCAAAAATTTATAATCCAAAAAGGATACAAAATTATAGCAACAAATTACTATTCAAAATACGGAGAAATTGATATCATTGCAACTAAAAACAACTTCCTAATTTTTTTTGAAATAAAAACACGTAGTTCTAATATTGAAACTGCTTTGTCAAGTATTTCTTTTAATAAACAGAAAAAAATTATTAAAACAGCTGCAATCTTCTTATCAAAGCATCCTTTATTGGCTGATATGTTCACTCAATTTGATGTAATTTGTGTTATAAAAAATAAAATTAGCAACTCTTTTGAAATACATCATCTCGAAGATGCTTTTAGAACTTATTGATTATTGTAATAATGAAGAATCAAATTCGTCTCCGAGGTAAGATTCCCAATTTGGAAAAGTATTTTCAAAGCTATCATTTTCAGCATATATAACCTTTAGGTCTCCGCTTGCTTGTAACTCAAAGAAAATATAAGTCTTTGGTTCACCTTTTGAATAATATTTCCATATCTCGTATCTTCTAACTCCAAGCTTACCCAATCTTCTTGTATTTTGTTCAGCTCCTTCGGCACTTGATCCATTTGAGCTTTTTTTCACAATTTCATCAGGAGCTCCATTTTTTATATAAATCCTACCGCGATCTGTTTTCCATCCCTTGACATGATGTTTAAAGTTATCATTACAATAATTAACTCTATCTCTAATTAAATCATAAAATTCATTTTCTTCAGTTTCAATAATAAAATCATTCTCAGCCCAAAATTTCGATAAAAAATTATTCTTTGCTTTATCAGATGACTTTCTCCAAACCTTAAGCTTTTGTGAAGTTACAAAATATTGCAATAACTTGTACTCATCTTTTAAATCCGTAAACATTCGCAGATTTTTCAGTTTAAATTCTTTAACAAAAAAGAATTCTGTACAGATAGAAGTTTTTACATTTTCCAAATCTGAAAAAGTTAAAGTTAAGTTATATTTACCTTTTGATAAATTGTTAATAGGAAAACCATCTGCAATTTTAATTTTCCTTTTTGCAAATTGAATGTCTCTATCTAAAGAATAAATTCTTTTTCCTTTTTCTGAAATTTCATAATTAACTCTCACAGTTTTTTCTTTTTTATCTGCAAATTCATTGTAAAGTTCATAAACAACAAAAATTGAATCAGAATGTGTTAAGAAGGCGTTATGCCCAGCTGTTACATAATATAAAAGACCATTTTCTTGATATTTTGGCAGAAAATTTGATTGGGCAGGTCCAATACTTCTACAAAATTCTATATCGCTATGCAATGGGTTTTTGTCCAATAGAATTAATTCATCTGTCCATGTTTTTACAATTTCAGTATTCAAATCTGTAAACTGTAATTGTATCGAATAGCCCGTTTTTTGCCAACCAAATGAAATTCTATCTAAAAAAGAGATTTCATTAGAAAATGTTGAATTTTTTGATAAAGTGATTATTTCGTTTGTAAATGTTTTTAGAACGCGTTTTTTCCCTTTGTAGAGAAGAGAAATCTCTATTTCAAGAGAAGCATTAAAACCCTTATCAGTATTAATAAATGTAAGTTCGTTATATGGGAATTCATAATCAATATAAAAATATGTGTTGCCATCATCTCCCAAAAATCTATTATTATCAATAAAATGGTTTAAATCTTGGCTGTGTAAAACACCCAAAATATTGAGAAAAATAAGTAGGAAACTAATCCTGCCAATTATTTGATAAAACATAATTTCTTCCTCCTCTTTTATCTTGGAAAATAAATTCTTGCTCTTCTATATAATATGTCCAAATAATGTAAGGATAAACTCGGTGAGGAAAATTCGATACTGGACTGGAATTTTCAAAAATCTCGTCTGGTTCTCCATATTTCATGTAAATTCTTGCTCTATCAGTTTTCCAACCTGAAAGATATTCTTGAACTGAAAAATTCTCGACACAATATTCAATTTTATGATAAAAACTCTCACGAAATTCATTTGCTTTTGTATCAGGAGTTGGGTCAACTGAAGCCCAATATTTTTCAATATTTCTTTTAATATCCCCTTGCTTCATTTTTTTTATCTGTCTGGAATTTAGAAGATATTCAAGTTGTAACAATTGTTCTTTTATGCTATAAAGACGACTATAAATGAATTGTTCAGAAAAGATACAATATTTTGATTGAATTACACCTTTACTAAAATAAGCATCTATCCTCAAGGAATCAAGATTCATATTTTGAACAAAAGGTTTAATTTTCTGTTGGAAGGGAATAAGAGGATTTTTGTACATTCCAATAATTGTATCAGAATATCGTAAACATAAACTATCCGGTTGAATTGGATAATTTTGAAAAATTTCAATAGAATCTATTTTTGCCTTTTCCAAATTACTTACTAATACAAACTTCTCTTTACCTTGTATTAAAGTAAGATAAAAAATTCCTTCCGATTTTACTTTTTTCACTTTATTTATTTCTTTTAAAAATTTCTGTTTTGTCCCTGTATTTTTATTAAATAGAGTAATATGAAAAAAATATTTTTGATTTTTTTGTAAATCACATTTTGTGGAGAAACCTTTCCAATTTTCGTCATTAATAAAATTCTTTTTTATGGATATTTGCTCGATTTTTTTGTAAACAATATTCTTTTTTTTATCCAATACATTTATTTTGATTTCATAATCTGCATAAAACTTATCATTAACATTTTGATAACTAAATTCAATATAAGGAATAATTATATAGTAAGTATTAATATTGCTAACTTTTTCAGAGATAATACTGATTGAAAATAATTTTCCAAACAAAAAGAGAATGAGTAAAAAGATTGATTTACGCATTATAATCTAACTTAATTTTAGGTTGAGAAGAAACAATTTTCTTGATTTCTTTCAAAGCATTTGTTCCGGGAAAAAATTTCAAATTTCTTGGGTGTAATTTAATTTCCTTAAAATGTTCTGTTTTTACTGAGAAATGAAAACTAAATTTGCCAGGCGATTCATTTGAAATCTCTTTTATTTTCTTAGCAAATTCTATATTCAAAACACTTTCCTTTATAGAAAGATAAAATTCACCTGAGAGAGTTTTGGAAATTTCATCAAATTTAAGGATTTTTCTTGGTAGAACTTTAATTATAGCATCATCACTATTGGAATAAGTTGATTGCCTTCCAAAAATAAGCAATTCTAATCCCTCCTCCATCATATCTACATATCTTTCATAATCTTCACTGAACAAAATTAATTCAAATTTTCCATAAAGATCTTCAAGAGAAACAAATGCAAAAGGATTACCCTTTTTACCAATTTTTTTGGAAACAGAAGAAACTATTCCAGCTACAATGATACTATCGGGAATACCTTTTTCCAAAGCTAATTTACTATTTGTATTCGCCAATAAATCGATAATTTCATTATGTTCCATCAAAGGATGTCCAGACATATAAAAACCCAATATTTTTTTTTCATTCTCCAAAAGTTTACTCAATCCCCATTCAGGTAATTTCGGTAACTCTGGTTGAAACTGTTTTTCCTCTTCTTCGCCCTCATCAAACATATCAAAAAACAACATTTGACCGCGTTTCTTTTCTGTTTGCGTACTATTTGCATAATCTAAAGCTTGTTCAATAGCTGCATATTTTTGTGCTCGACAACCTTCAAAGGAATCCATCGCTCCTGCACAAATTAAACTTTCGAGAACAGCCTTATTGACAACACTTGCATCAACTCGCGAAGAAAATTCAAAAATTGAAACATAATTTCCCTTATCTCTTCTTTCTTTGAGAATTGTATTTATAGCTGCATCTCCAACATTTTTTATTCCACGCATTCCAAAACGAATTTTGTTTCCTTTTACTGTAAATTCTTTTTCAGATTTATTGAGATTAGGTGGTTCAACAACTATTTTCATGTTTCTGCATTCTTCAAGAAAATAGGGAATTTTAGCCGGATCTTTTTCAAGTGTTAAAAGAGCTGCCATAAATTCAACGGGAAAATGAGCTTTTAGATAAGCTGTCTGATAAGCAACGAGCGCATAACAAGTTGCATGACTTTTATTAAAAGCATACTTAGCAAATTCTTTCCAGTTATTCCAAATTCTATCAATTACTTCTTCTGATACTCCATTATTTTTAGCACCTTCCTCAAATTTCACTTTCAACTTTGCCATCAAGTCCAGTTTCTTTTTTCCCATAGCTTTACGCAAAGTATCTGCTTCCGAACCGGTAAATCCACCCATTATACGGGAAATATGCATCACTTGTTCTTGATAAACAGTAATTCCATAAGTCGGTTCAAGAGAACTTTTTGTCAATGGGTGGTCATATTCAATTTTTTCTTCCCCATGTTTTCTCTTTATAAAAGATCCAATAAATTGCATTGGTCCTGGACGATAAAGAGCAACCATTGCAATTAAATCTTCAAAAACAGTTGGCTTCAATTCCATCATATATTTTTTCATTCCGGGAGATTCAAATTGAAAGACTCCATCAGTTTTTCCTTGAGATAATAGCTCGTAAGATTTTTTATCGTTTAAAGAAATGTTATCCATATCAAGAATAACTCCCTGAGATTCTTTGATTAAGCGAACTGAATTTTTGATAAGTGTAAGTGTTTTCAGTCCTAAAAAATCCATTTTGAGCATTTTCAAATCATCTAGCCATTTACCTTCAAACTGAGAAATCATTGTTGGCTCTTGCCCTTTTTGATTATTAATAGCCAATGGCACAAAATTACTCAAGGAACTTGGAGCAATTACAACTCCACAAGCATGAACACCTGTTTGACGAACTAAGCCTTCTAAAACCATAGAATAATGTAATATTGAACGATAATGATCATTTTGATTCATACAAACAGCAAATTCTTTTGATTCTTCAAGTGCTTTTTTCAGAGTTATTTTTGGTGTAGAAGGCATCAATTTTGTAATTTTATTTGCTTCAGATGCAGGAACTCCCATAGTTCTGGCAACATCTTTTATTACGGATTTTGCACCAAGAGTTCCATAAGTTACTATTTGAGTAACACAATCTCTTCCATACTTTTGGATAACATAATCAAGAACTTTAGAACGTCCGTCAGCACAGAAATCAATATCAATATCCGGCATTCCAATTCTATCTTCAGTAAGAAATCTTTCAAATAAAAGGTCATATTTAATTGGATCAATTTTGGTAATTTCTAATAAATAAGAAACTATACTTCCGGCAGCAGAACCACGTCCGGGACCAACAGGTACATCTTGTGCTCTCGCAGCATCACAAAAATCCTTTACAACAAGAAAATATCCAGCATATCCCATTTTTTTGATAACACTTAACTCATAAGAGATTCTGTCTTCAATGACTTTAGTCACTTCAGGATAAATTTTCTTTGCAGATTCTTCACAAAGAATTCTGAGATATTCATCCATAGAATTATATTGTTCAGGTATCTCAATTTTTGGTAAAAGAAATTCATTATAATCTAACTCAAAATCAATAGATTCTGCTATTTTTACCGTATTGTCATAAGCTTCTGGCAAATTTGGGAAGAGAAGCTTCATCTCTTTTTCTGTTTTAAAATACAAATCCTCTGTGCCAAATTTCATTCTGTCCGGATCATTAATAGATTTTCCTGTTTGGATACAAAGAAGAACATCATGAGCTTCTGCATCCTCTTTTTTTAGATAGTGACAATCATTTGTTACCACCATTGGAGTTTTTGTTTCATTTGCCAGTTCTATTAACTTAGGCATTACGAGTGTTTCATCATCAATTCCATGATCTTGAAGCTCAATATAAAATCTTCCTGGAAACATTTTCTTGTATTCTCTTAATGCTTTCCGTGCACCGGACATATTATCATTCAAAATTTCTCGTGGAATCTCACCTTGAATACAAGCAGAAAGAGCAATTAATCCTTCAGAATGTTGAGCAAGAACAGATTTACTAATTCGTGGTTTATAATAAAAACCATCAATATATGCAATAGATGCAAGTTTCATTAAATTATGATATCCTACAATATTCTGTACTAATAAAACGAGATGATACCTTTTTTCTTTTCTATTTTTAGGAGCATCTAATTCCTCATTAACAAGATATGCTTCCATTCCGATAATTGGTGTTATTCCAGCTTTTTTAGCAGTAAAGAAAAAATCAATAGTCCCAAACATATTACCATGATCAGTCATTGCAACTGCTGGCATATTGTATTCTTTAGTTAGATTTATCATTTTATCTACTCGACAAGCACCATCAAGTAAACTATATTGCGTGTGATTATGCAGATGGACAAAAGACATTTTTATTCCTTTTACTTCTTATTTCAATTATTAATCGTAATCAAGAAAGATATAATATCATCTATATAAGTCTCAATCTTGTAGTTCATTCTTCTTTTAAATTATAAATAATTTTTAGGAGTATTTATTTTATTAAATGATTTATGTCAAAACTTTTTACTAAAATAAATTCAGAACCCCTAACTTTAACAATTTTAATGTAAACAAGTATTCATAATAAATGGGAAAGTAAGCATCTTGCTTACCTCTTTACCTACTGGAAGTAATAGCTCACGTCTTGCCTTTCGGAAAAGTATAATCTTCTTTCTCCTATTTTGAAGGTTCCGAAAATATATGACAAATAATGAGAAATTGGGAAAGTGATCAATTATTCGAACTTGATTTTTAGTATTAAAAAAAAAGATTTGACAGCAATTGGAAGGATTCTAAATCTGGTTTTAATCTAAAATTGGAGATAATTAATGTTTAGAGAATATAAAAGTCTATTAGATAAAAATGATATCAGTCCTACAACGCAGAGAGTAATGATTCTGGAATTTTTAGACAAACATAGGATACATCCTACTGTAGAACAAGTTTATAATGGGTTAAAGGATAAAATGATTTCATTATCTAAGGCAACTGTTTATAATACATTGAATAAATTTGTAGAAAGTGGAATTGTACATGAATTAACAATTTTTAGTAATGAAATTAGATACGAATATGATAAAGTAAATCATATTCATTTTAAATGTATAAAATGTAGCAAAATTTATGATATCAAACAGGAAAATTCCCTTCATAAAGAAACTTCCATTGAAGAACATAAAATTTTAGATTATCAGATAAATTTACGAGGAATCTGTAAAAATTGTTTATCCAAGGAAAATGAGGAATAAATGCCAGAATTACCAGAAGTTCAAACAATAGTTGATGGATTAAATTCTAAAATAGTGAATAAAACTATTTCTGCAATTATTGAGAAAAAAATGGGTACAATTATTTGGAAAGAAAACCTAAATATTTGTGAATTTGGGAAAATATTAAATGTTTCAAGAAGAGGGAAATTTATAATAATAGAAACTTCTAAAAAGCTTAAAATAATCATCCATTTAAGAATGACCGGTAAATTAATTTATGAAGAAGACATCTCAAAAACTTCATCTCACTCAAGAACTGAATTTATTTTTTCAGATAATACTAAAATGATTTTTGATTGTGTTAGAACTTTCGGTAAAATTTGGATTCTTAGAAAAGATTATAGATTTGCACCAATTGAAAAACTTGGAGTTGAACCTCTTGATAAACTATTTAACGATCCATATTTAAAAAAACAAATTCAACATAAAAAAATCCCTATTAAAAAATTAATTTTAGAGCAACAAATTATTGCCGGTTTAGGAAATATCTATGCTTGTGAAATATTATTCCGAGCAAAAATCCATCCTGAAAAATTAGGGATTGAAGTTACAAATAAAGAGACAGAACTATTGGTCAAAGAAACTAAATCTGTTCTAATTCAAGCTCTCGAAAAAAATGGAACAACAATTTCTGATTATAGAAATGTCGATAATAAAACCGGCGAGTTTCAAAATTTCTTAAAAGTATATCAAAAAGAATTTTGTGAATGTGGAAACAAAATATCAAGAATAAAACAATCCGGCCGTTCAACATTTTTTTGTGGAAAATGCCAAAAATAATTATGGAGAAAAAATGAATTTAACCTCACTGTTTAATCTAACTTATGGCTTATGTCTCATCTCATCAAAAAATGGAGATAAAATAAACGCTTGTGTTGTAAACTCCGTTTTTCAAGTAACTTCCGAAAATCCCACGATAGCTATTAGTATGTCAAAAAAAAATTATACTTATGAGATGATAAAAAAGAGCGGGATTTTCAACATCTCAATTTTAGGTAAACAAACACCAACTTCCTTGATTGGAAATTTCGGTTTTAAATCCGGAAAAGATATTAATAAATTTGAAAACTATAATTATGAAAAAGGCAAAAATGGTGCTCCAATTTTAAAGGATTACACAATTTCTTATATTGAGGCAGAAGTTATTAATTCAATTGAAGTTGGAACTCATACCGTTTTTATTGGAAAGATTGTTGATTGTGAATATTTATCGGAAGCTGAACCAATGACTTATGCCTATTATCATAACATAAAAGGTGGAAAATCTGCAAAAAATGCTCCTACTTTTGCACAACAAGAAGCTGAAGAAATTTCTCGAAAAACAGAGAAATCTTCTAATAATAAAAAATATAAATGTGATGTCTGTGGCTATATTTATGACCCACAAATTGGAGATCCAGAGAATGGAATTGATTCTGAAACATCATTTGAAAAAATTCCAGAAGAATGGGTTTGTCCAATTTGTAGAGTTCACAAAAATAGATTTACAATACTATAGAATTTTGTTTATTGATAAAAAACTAAATTCAAAAATTAAATCGGAGGAATAATGAAGAAAATTGAAATTAAAAAAGGAATTTATTGGGTGGGAGGAATTGATTGGAATCTTAGAAATTTCCACGGATATTTAACCCAACGAGGCTCAACCTATAATTCATATCTCATTGTTGATGACAAAATCACTTTAATAGATAATGTAAAAGCATCTTTTGCTGAAGAACAAATTGCACGGATTTCACAAATAATAGATCCTGCAAAAATTGATTATGTAATTCAAAATCATATTGAAATGGATCACTCCGGTTCACTTCCCAAAATTATGGAATTATGCCCAAATGCAAAAGTAATTGCCTCTGTAAAAGGAGTAGAAAATTTACCAAAACATTATAAGAATAATTGGGATTTTATGGCTGTAAAAGCTGGAGATATTTTAGATATTGGAAGTAGAAAATTACATTTTGTTCCAACTCCAATGGTCCATTGGCCAGACAATATGCTTACTTATTGTCCAGACGAAAAAATTCTTTTTTCTAATGATTCTTTCGGTCAACATATCGCATCTTCTGAGCGTTTCGATGATGAATTTCCTCTGAATGTTATAATGACTGAAGCTGCAAAATATTACGCAAATATCGTTTTACCTTATGGGAAACAGGTACAAAAAGAGTTAAAAGTAGCTAAAACTTTGGAAATTGATACCATTTGTCCAAGTCACGGACTGATTCTTCGTAAATATATTCCTCAACTTATTGAAAAATATATTAAGTGGTCCGCAAATGAAGTAGAAAATAAAGCGCTAATAATCTATGATACAATGTGGAAATCTACAGAAAAGATAGCTCATTCTATCCAAGAAGTCTTTGAGATTAAAGGCGTTCATACCAGATTATTTAATTTACAATATACTCATATTTCAGATATTATGACGGAAATTTTAACAGCAAAATATATTTGTGTAGGTTCACCAACTTTGAACAATAATATTTTACCAACAACAGCTGCTTTTCTTACTTATCTAAAAGGATTAGCTCCAAAAAATAGAATTGGATTAGCTTTCGGCTCCTATGGATGGGGTGGGCAAAGTATCGATATAATAGAAAATCATTTAAAAGAATGCAAATTTGAAATGTTAGATCAAATAAAAATTCAATACATTCCTGATGAAAAGAAATTGAATGAAGAAAGAAAAAAATTGATTGAGCAGATTTAGTTCCAGAGATTGCTCAAGAACCAAATTACGAATTAGCAATGAAATCTTTAAAAAAATAGAATATAGTTTAGTATCTGAACGAAAACAATTTTTTACCATGAAGGACTGAAGATCATGAAGAAAAGATTAATTAGGAAATTCTTTCTTTTTCAGCTTCATAGAAGCAACATCTTTGTAGTCCAATGCGTTAGCGTTGGGTAAAGAAAAAAGAGAACTAATCTCTACAAAGTAGCGACAAAGAAAGAAAATTTAGAAAAAGTTAGTTTTTGTTCAAGTACTAGTTTAGTATAACTTCACATAAAATAATTGTAAACACAAGAGATTATTTTACAA